>JAEUUB010000634.1 GCA_016787745.1 Cyclobacteriaceae bacterium | reverse complement strand
GCCTTTAAAAGTTGAAACACTGGTGGGGCAGGCGATCAAAGAAAAAGGAATTGATATTGGCTCCGATTTTTCATCTACTGCAGAGGCCATTGTTATTTGGTTTGATCCTGTAAAGCAAGGATCAACAACTCGCTTGCGTATCGAAGAAACGTACACCGATCTGAACCGCTATGTATTGGTTAATGACGAGTTAATCTGGGATCGTGCTTTTGGCCGTGTTCACAACACACTGGTGTTGCCCGAAGGATGGTGGCTTACGGCTAATGCTATTCCGGCCACGGTTTCCTTAAATGAAGACGGATTGGTGAGCTTGTATTATTTGAATGACGCGCCTGGGGATATTGATGTTTTTGTAAAAGCATTGAAGAAATAACGTGTTCTGAAAAATTGTCTGCTCATTCACAATTCGAAAATCAAACCAGCATTTTAGTTTACGATCTGATTGTAATTGGTGGTGGGGCAGCCGGATTTTTCGGGGCTATTAATCTTGCCGAGATCCGTAAAGAAACCCGCATCCTTATTCTGGAAAAATCAACCAAACTCCTGGCCAAAGTTAAAGTGTCGGGGGGTGGCCGATGCAACGTTACGCATCAGTGCATTAGTCCAGCAGAGCTGTCGCAGCATTACCCGCGCGGTCAAAAACCACTTAAGAATATTTTTCATCAATTTCAGGCAACCGATACAATTACCTGGTTTAAAAAACATGGAGTTGATTTAAAAACAGAACCCGATGGCCGCATGTTTCCAACTACCAATACCTCGCAAACTATTATCGATTGTTTCCTGGGCCTGGCCAAGAAGCATGCCATCGAAATCAAACTTAGCGAAGCGGTAAATCGAATCGAAAAGCACGCTGACACCTTTATTGTTTTTACAGGCAAAGAATATCGGGCAAAAAAAATTCTGGTAGCGACCGGTGGATTTAATAAGCCCGAAAATTACGGATGGTTAAAAAATCTGGGACACGAAATCATAAAGCCTATTCCCTCGCTCTTTACTTTCAACAATCCGGATAAACAATTGGCTTTGCTTATGGGAGTAGCGGTACCCCAGGCCGAAGTGCGAATAGCAGGAACAAAATTTTGCCAGCATGGGCCTGTGCTAATTACCCATTGGGGGTTAAGCGGTCCTGCAGTCATTAAACTCTCGGCCTGGGCTGCGGTTTATCTTCACGAAAAGAATTACACGTTTACTGCGCTGGTTAACTGGACGGGAAAACCGGAATTGGAAGTGCGGCAACACCTGATGAAACTAAAACAAAATAGTAGTAAAAAGTCGATCCTTACGAATCCGGAATTTGAACTCCCCAAAAGATTATGGGAAGCCCTTTGCATTCTGGCGGGTGTTGAAGAAGGAAAAATCTGGGTTGAGGTTCCACATAAAATTATCAATCGGTTAATTGAGTTGCTGTATGCATGTTCCTTTGCCATTAAAGGAAAAACAACATTTAAAGAAGAGTTTGTCACCTGTGGCGGGGTATCGCTATCCGATATTGATTTCTCAACCATGCAGAGCAAGAAAGTTTCAGGACTTTATTTTGCCGGAGAAGTTCTTGATGTGGATGGAGAAACCGGAGGATTTAATTTTCAGTCGGCCTGGACAACTGCGTGGGTTGCTGCCACCCAACTTGCACGCTAACAGTTTTAAGCCTTCAAACTCCGAATCATTAGCTAAAAGTTAAATCCGAAATGCAGACCTGGTTCGGAAGTCCATTTTGGCCACTTGTCATCTTGTTGTTTAAAACCATCAGGCATCTCGGTGTAATAAGGCCGGAAAGCAATTCCAAGTGAGGGTTCTATAAACCATCTATCCTTAAAAAGTTTAATGTGATAGCCAATTCGAGTCGTGCAGAATAATTGAAAACCATTATCCACCTTGTTCCCATTTTCATCCTTAAATATTTGGTATGTAGGCATTACGTGTTGTGCTGCGTAAAGACCTTTCCAGAAATATCTCTGATAGGCAAGAGCAATACCATATTCTCTTACATAACCCGGAAATTTTTCTTCCGGCTCTCCATATAAATCGTTAAAAAAGGGGTTCATACCAAGGGGCCAGGCGTATTTCCAGGTTATTAGTTCAAGGGAAACAACATCCCTTCCTGTAATACGATAGCCTAAATTGAATTGAACGAAGCTGGGTGGATTTGTAGGAGCCAGATTACCCAACATAAATAAAGTACTCCCGACAAAATGCTTTTTATAAGTACTGTCCTGTTTGCCATATTGTGCTTTGAGTGGGAGTGTAACGGTCATGGTCAGTACGAGGACACAGGCAATGAATAGCGTTTTCTTTTGCATTTCTTTTTAATTGATGTTAAACGATGCTGCAAAGAAAGAGGGAGAATAGACCTCACATCATTCACTTAAGTGAAGAAATGAAGTGGCTCTTTGCTTTTTTTATTCTTGCGGTTTTACTTCCGGAGAACCCAAGTGGGTAGAAACAACGGCTGTTATTTTCTCTTTTTAAAATCAAAATTATACCCAAAATCAAACCCAGGTTGAATAAAGTAGTTAGGCCATTTTTGTTCTACTGCTATAAAGGATTCTGGAACACCGGTTCTTAAAGGCCAATAACTGATTCCAATAGCTGGTTCAAAAAAGAACCGGTTTTTAAAAAATTTAAACTGATACCCCAAATAGAAGTCCAGATATAACGTGTATCCATTTCCAATGCTATTATTATTCTCATCCAGATATTTTTCAAAAGCATTCAATGCGTAAACAGATGTATAGACTCCCTTCCACCAAAACCGCTGGTATCCTAAGGTAGGGGCAAGTATGCGTGCGTGTCCGGGATAGTTTTCTCCCGGAGCATCAAAGGATGGTCCAAAAGGGATGCCTAATGGCCAGGCATAAATCGATCGTTTAAATCTAAAGGAGACAACATCTTTAGGAGTTATCCTATAACCGACATTTAGTTGTATATATTCTGGTGGATTTGGATCATCGGGAATAAAATTTCCTAACATCAGGAGTGAACTCCCAACAAACCACTTTTTGTAAGTACTGTCTTGTTTGTTAGGTTGTGCATTCACCTGTAAACTGCTTACCAACAGGAAGGCAACAATCCATAAAAAGTTCTTTTGCATATCTTTTCAATTGATATTAAACGATAGCGCAAAAGTAGATTGGCAAGAAGCTATAACTCGTTCACTTTAGTGAAGAAATAAGTTTAAATCTTACTTTTTTCAAGAATTCTTGCTCTGAGTCTGCTTAGGGATTGAGGTTTGATGCCTAAGTAGCTCGCTAGCTGGTGTTGTGGAACACGCTGAATAAGGTCTGGCCTTTTTTGTATTAAGGTTAAATATCTTTGTTCGGGGGAAGAAGTTTTAAACTCGGCAAAGTCTATTTGGTGTTTCACTAACAATTCCTCCGACAGCATTCTACACATTACATCGAACTTTGGAAATTTGCCGTTTATTTCTGCTTCCATATCAGAATTGGAAATTAAAAGTATACTGTCTTCGACACAATCAATGAAATAGTCAGCAGGAGCTTTATTTATAACACACTGAGGCGTTAAGGGGTCCATTTCCGTGTAGAAAGCGGTTGTTTTTTCTTCTCCGTCTATTATATAATAAGTGCGGATACAGCCTTTTAAAACAAAGTAGCTGTCTTTCGATTTTTGTCCTGCTTCGAGTAAAGTCGTTCCTTTCTTTACCGAGCGAAATATGTCCAAAGAAACAATTGCGTTCTTCTCATCTTCTGTAAGAGAAATGTATTTCGATATAAAGTCAAAGAGTATGTCTTGCATTGGTCAATTTCAAAAATCCGCAGTCCAAGAATTGAACTTAATACGTCAAATTTTCTTTTAGGTTTGTGTTCCCATAAAAAACCCTGACGAGGCTAAGCCTGTCAGGGTTTTGTGGTGACGGAGGGAATGCTGACGCTTCGGTCAGCATCATGACTGACACCATGTGTCACGTCATGATTGAACCCCGGTCAGATTTTGAAAGATTTCAGTATTAAACCTGGAATTTGACTTGATGGAGGGTATTTCATGATGAAATCACAAGTACGGTGAATAGAAAGATTTTTAAGTTTCCTCTCAAGCAAGACTGCCTCGGCCTTGCTAGGCTTTTCTGTATACCAAACAAGATTCCAAGGCAAATACCGGAGCGTTGATTTATTCTTTCCAAGATTGTGCTCCTCAAATCTGCGAACAAGATCGTTCGTTGAACCTTTGTAAAAAGACCCGTTGGAACAACTTTGAAGAATGTAAACATAGTAGTTCATAAAAAAACCCTGACGAGGATAAGCCTGTCAGGGTTTTGTGGTGACGGAGGGAATTGAACCCCCGACACAAGGATTTTCAGTCCTTTGCTCTACCAACTGAGCTACGTCACCATTTAGCTTTCAAATACGCTTCAAAAACAGCCATTTTAAGCGAATGGGTCACAAAAGTAGCCAAATTTCATCTTGGTGCAAACCCTACCTCATTTTTTCGGGTTTTGTTGTAAAATATTGGTTCAACCAGTATGGTAAACTAACTTCCCCCTAAATTTTTGGCTATGGCTGTATTACAGCAAATTGTATTTCTTATCGTGCTTGTACTGGCCGGGTATATAATCCGAAAGCGGATAGTAAGTATTCGCAACAATATTCAGTTAGGCAAGAAACAAGCATTAACCGGAGACGCTGGCAAGCGGCTGCAAAACGTGTTGCTGATTGCGTTCGGACAGAAGAAGATGTTTAAAAAAATTATCCCCGCTACCCTACACTTTTTTATTTATGTAGGCTTTCTGGTAATCAATCTGGAAGTTCTCGAGTTTGTGATTGATGGCCTGGCAGGAACGCATAGAATCTTTGCCCCTTACCTGGGTGGTTTCTATAATGTGCTGATGAATGTTTTTGAGTTTTTAGCCATTGCCGTGTTATTCGCCTGTGTGGTTTTTTTAATTCGGAGAAACCTTGTTAAAGTTAAACGATTCTGGTCTGCCGAAATGAAGGGCTGGCCTCAACGGGACGGCAACCTGATTCTCCTTATTGAAATTACGTTAATGATTGCTATTCTAAGCATGAATGCTGGCGATCAGATTTTACAAACCCGAAGCGATCATTATCCTGCAACGGGCCCTTTGTTTTTTAGCTCTTTCTTGATTCCCCTCTTTGAATCTTTAAACACATCAACCCTTATACTCATTGAACGATTTGCGTGGTGGTTTCATATTGTGGGCATCCTGGGTTTTACCGTATATGTTACCTACTCCAAACACTTGCATATTTTTATGGCCTTCCCCAATACCTATTACGCCAAACTGGAGGCTAAGGGCCACATCAACAATATGCCTGTTGTTACCAACGAAGTAAAATCCATGTTGGGTCTTGCCACAGAACCTCTGGCAACCCCGGCCGAGCCCGGTCGCTTTGGCGCGAAGGATATCAATGACTTGAGTCGTACGAATCTGATGGCCGCCTACGCATGTACCGAGTGTGGTCGATGTACCGCTGAATGTCCGGCTAACCTGACCGGAAAAAAACTTTCGCCCCGCAAAATAATGATGGACACCCGCGACCGCATGGAGGAGGTTGGGAAAAGTTTACAGGCCGGTGGGCCGGGATTGAGCGATGGTAAAACATTGTTAAACGATTACATCACCAAAGAGGAGATCAATGCCTGCACCAGTTGCAATGCCTGCGTGGAAGCCTGCCCTGTTATGATTAACCCGTTAGAAATAATTTTA
>JAEUUB010000914.1 GCA_016787745.1 Cyclobacteriaceae bacterium | reverse complement strand
GCATATCCCTTTAAGGTTACATTTCCTGCACCACTAATTTCAGTTTTTAAATTGTTTCCTTTCAGGTCAAGTTCAATTCCGCCACTGCCAGCCACGGATAAACTCATATAATCAGAGGCAATGGAATTTTCAGAAATTATTTTACCACCACCATTAACCTGAAGTTCATTGATGTTTTTAACGCTCACCATCAGTTTCATGGTCGGCTTTAGTTTAATATCGTCAATCTTGGCCCAAATGCTTTTATTAGGGTTATCCGGCTTGCGCTCCACGTTTACCATAAGTACGCCATTCTCCACTTTAACACTGGTTAATTCCCAAATTTCTGTGAGGGCTTCCACGGTTACTTCCTGTTTGTTTGTCTGCTTTACATAAACCGTATAATTCGAGTTTACATAAATGCTCTTAAACTCCGGTAACTCCAGGGTTTTTTTGGTGGTCTGTGCAAAGGTAAAAGAGGCTATAGAAAGGAGAACCAGCGAGACCAAAATGAAAGCAAGGATAAAATTGATTTTTCTCATGGAGATAATTATTAGGTTAGGGCCAATCTGCAAATCTTTAGTCATACGGATAGGCGCGTTTCGATAAATTCACCTAACACACGACAGGATAACTAAACCAAGGTTAAATTTAACTGGATTTTCCGGAATTGGAAAAAATACGAGGTGCATAAAGTACCATAGGCCATGCGCATGTAATAACTAGCGATCTTTTTTACGAAAAATGTATCGGTATAAGAAGATAAAGAGCGCTAACCCAACACACATAATAAATAGAACGGTAGGTGTTATTAGTTTAACTGCATGCATAATAATGATAGATTTGATTAAAATCGGATTCGTGCCTGAAATCTAAGATCATTTTGGGTATTTCCATTAATTGTTTCACCGCCCGATCCAATAGTTTCCCGATCCGTATACCGATCATGACCCCATCGCAGCCAAACATCCAGGTCTCGCGTAAATGAGTATTGTACCAGAATATAGTTTCTAACCCCAACGCCATAGTAGGCAGGAAAGGTAAACGCCAGCCAAACATCCTTTTCGTATACATATAATCGATTATCATACGTGTCCGTGTCAATGAGTGCATAACGCCCACTGATTGATAAACGTTTGTGTTGCCAGGTAATATCCTGAAGTAAAGCCATGCCTTGCGTTTGAGAGCCATTCAATTTGTAAGTATTGAATTGTGCGCGCGTCTTTAAAGTTATTGCAGGGGTAATGGAGTAGTCAAGATTAATCCAGTAATTTCTTTTTACCCCGGGAGCTGTTTGATACAGGTTATTTTCTGTTGCGAGATTGATAACCTTGGTTTCTTCAAAGGCCTGAACAAACAGCAAAATACTTCTTGTTGGTTTATAGTTAAACCGAAGCAGCCACTCATTTCCTGATGAAGGAACATAACTTCGGTAACGCAACCAGGGAAATTGAAATAGATCCACATAACCCGAGAAGGAATATTTTTTATTGAATAGGTATTTCCATCCCCAGTATACTCCTTGTTCATTTTGTGGGGTTGAACTCTCAGACAGCGCGTTGCTATAAAAACTCTGGTAGTCGCGATCAAACTTTCTAAGAAGCAGAGACATATCCAACTTTGCGGTAAGGTTGCTTATTATTCCTGTAGTAATAGCAATACCCTGATCAAATGTATAAGAAAGCTCGCTAAAAAATGCAAGACTCTTATAACTGTAATTGAGGAAGGTGCCCACATTGGTATTTTGTTTCCCTTGAAAGTAAAATTGATTGTAAACCGTAGGAGCTCTTAATATGGGAATACTAAATTCTGTGTGATGAATAATTGCTCCAACATCCAACGACTTTTGCTTATAGCTAAGGATAGCCGCTATATTGCTTTCATTTAGAATATTTCTGTTTCGTATTTCACTGATTGTTCTGTGTAATCCTGTATACCCCAAAGAGGAAATTAAGCTTTGATCGGCAGTCGAGTCCGTGTTAAGGTTCCCATCCCGACCCCGGAGTGAAAATAGCCCATGAATGGCCAGCCGTCTGTTTATTGAATAAGTCAGGGCTGCACCCCGAAAATAGCCAGCTTCGTATAAGGAACTGTAAGGCATAAAGCCGATGTTTGGCCGCCTGATGGTGGTAACTGCCTCGGCACTTTTACCAATGCCAAAGGCTGAACCTAGTATAAGACCCTGACCAAATTGCGCCTGATAGTCACCTACAATCAGGTTTTTTAATTTTCCTTTATTGAGAACCTGGGCGTGGAAAGAAAGATAATCAGGGCCGACTTGTTGTTTCGATGGGTCCCACGTAATCCTTTCTCCGGCATCTTTCTCGAGGGTAAAACCAAAGCTGAAGTCACCCGCATGACTTGTGCGAAACCGTGTGTAAATTCTATTGGGAGATCCGGCATATTGTGACGAGAGGGGTGTATCATTTTTATATCCTTTCTTTTCTTCAAGCGTTCGGTCGAACTGAAAAACGAGATAGTTATTTTTCTCTTTTACGACTCGCTGCCAAAGCGATCTGTTTATCCCAGAAGTTGGATCGGCCACCATAACGAAGGGAATTAGTTTTGTAAATGCAGCACGATCGATGCCGGGCACACTTTGTAGCTCATAGACAGATAGAAATGGACCTGCTTCCTCACGGTAAGTAAGCAAGGATTGAATTTGTCCA
>JAEUUB010000881.1 GCA_016787745.1 Cyclobacteriaceae bacterium | reverse complement strand
GTTCTGCTCACCCCATGTGGTTTCAGTTCATTTTCAATTGCGTTTTTTATCAATTCCATATTCTCTTTATGCATTTGCAAGGCATCTCCACCCGCATCCGTCTTAAAAAAGCTAAAGGATTTGTATTTAGTAATTGCAAAGTCGCTGCTTTTACTTAAACCAGTAATTTTCACACTGCTGCATCCAACTACTACAATCGCAATCAGGGTAACTAAAATCTTTTTCATAATTAATAAGATTAATATTCTAAAATTATCAAGTCTTTTCAGATAATCAAAAGAGTCTGGCAGTCTTTATCCAAATAAAATCTTAACCCAGGCTATCTCTAAGACCCTAATTCGGGTCTGTTCTCCATTAATTGGGAATTGATATCTTTGCACAGAAAAAAATATTAAACAGTTATGCGACAGTACCTTAGTGTTCACTTTACCATTAAAAAAATAGTATTAGCCGCCTGCGTGCTTTGCATGTCAGGTGCCAGTTACGGTCAAAGCTTAACTACGGTCGCTTATTCTATGGGATTTTCGACAGGCGAGCTGAATGAATTTATAAGTCAAGCCAGCTTTCGTGGAGTAGTTCTTGATTTTCAGAAAATGGTTCAACCAAATATTGGTGTAGGTCTAACCTTAGGTATGAACGTTTTCTATGATGAAAAGCCTTATGATACTTACACGGCAAACAATGCTTCCTTATCGGGGAAGCAATGGCGCTACAGCAATCACTTTCCTATTTACCTAAACGGAAGCTATTTTCTTAAG
The DNA here is from genome assembly GCA_016787745.1 of Cyclobacteriaceae bacterium. Classification (GTDB taxonomy): domain Bacteria; phylum Bacteroidota; class Bacteroidia; order Cytophagales; family Cyclobacteriaceae; genus ELB16-189. The sequence goes on along the minus strand of JAEUUB010000881.1, from coordinate 2,959 downwards.
CAAGACCAGCAGATAAATCCATTCGTAGGGCTGGGTATTGGTACTATCTACACATTGCGAAATACAGATATGAACTTATATACCATCGAACAAGAAGCCTGGAATTTTGCACTAAAGCCAGCCATCGGATTTTTGATTAATACAGGGAGCCCAACCACAAGTGCCCACGTTAGTCTGAACTATAATTATGGCTTTCAGGCAGGTAGCGAGCTAAAGGAAGCCCAATCCTATTTATCATTAAATGTGGGATTCTCTTTCGGGCAGTAAAATAGTGGAAGTGGACTTAAGAAAGGAGTTAGTCTAAGGGCTAACTCCTTTCTTGTTTAGGGAGATACGTTAACCCAATTCCCTGGTAAACAATTTGTATCTTGTTATCAAGAATTTTAACCGAGTGCTTCAAGGGATCCGAGATTTTACACTTATTGATGCGAAGTCTGTCTTTGATCAGATTAAAGCCTCATCAATCCGATGTTTTATCTTCTTAATTATTTATTTTAATTCAGGCACACTGCTCGGGCAGGCGGAAAAGGATACCGTGGACAAGAAATCTTTTACCCGAAAAACTTTTCACGAAGGACTTAAACTTATCTCTACCAATCCCAAGGACACAGTCTTAACCGAAAAAAGCATCGATCCCTACATAGCTTACGCAGGAAAAATTATTCGAACCATACACTACGAACATTTTGGTTTTGAAAAATCAATTTATGACACGGCAAAAAAAGTTGACCGCACCGTAGCAAAGTTGGCCAACAGCCTCCATTCGGATACCCGCGAAAAAATTATTAAAAAGCACCTCTTCATAAAAAAAGATCAACCCCTCAATCCCCACAAACTGGCTGATAATGAGCGCTACATCCGTGGCACTGACTTCATTTTGGACTGCAGGATTTTTGTAACTCCTATAGACAATTCGGACTCTGTAGACTTGACCGTTTTGACCCGAGATGTATTTAGTATTGGAGCTACCGCGGGCGGAAGCGCCAATGCACCCCAGATAGGTGTCTATGATGTTAATGTAGATGGTCGAGGTCAACGAATACAACTTACTACTCTTATTGATCCAGATCGAACCCCCGCAGCAGGCCTTTCAATTCTCTATAGGAAGAGTAGCATTTTTGGAAGCCTTACCAACCTCGAACTGGGTTATACTCAGATTAATTCAGGATTAACCATAGGAGATGAACCCGAGTTCGCCACCTTAATGAGACTTAATCGCCCACTCGTATCCCCGTATTCACGGTGGGCCGGTGGAGGGGAAATAAGCCGCAACTGGTCCCAAAATGTTTATAAACAACCAGACTCGATTTTTCTAAAATATAAGTATACTATATATAATGGCTGGCTTGGTTATAATATGGGTATTCGAAAAGAAATCGCAAGCCGCAACCGAAAATTTTTAGCGGGGAGATATTTTAATGGGTTTTATCAGGATCAACCTGAGCAGGAAGAGTATAGTGAAGAGGTAAAGTATAATAATCTTTATGGATACCTGACTGAATTTACATTCTACCGGCAGGATTACTATAAAACCCGATACGTTTTTGGATTCGGAAGAACGGAAGATATACCATATGGGTTTAAGCTTGGCCTTTCAGGTGGCTACGTTAGGGCATTGAAAACAGAAAGGCCCTACGGGGCAGTTAAATTGAATTTTGCCGAAGTAAGTAAAAAAGGAAATTTCTATAACTTTCAAGTTCAGGCAGGGGGGTATTATCAAAACAGTGAACTGGAAGATTTTATTGTGCAGGGAGGCTTGGCCTATTTTAGTAAGCTATGGCAATTCAACCGGTATAAGTTACGGAATTACGTATCAGGCACTTACACACAATTAATAAATCAAAGAGTTATTGATTGGCTCAATGTAAACAGCAAGGAGATTCCCGGATTAAATACAGACAGTGTTTATGCTGATAAACGCTTGGCGCTTCGGCTGGAGTCTGAATTGTTTACACCCGGATCAATTTTAGGTTTTCGTTTTGCCCCACTTGCCTCAATTGACATGGTGACCGTTGATTGTACAAACTGCAATACGCGGTACAATACGTTTTGGGGTTTAAGTACAGGATTCCGAACCCGAAATGAAAATCTTATCTTTGGTACTATGGAGGTGAAAATTACGTATATCCCTAAGGATGAAAATGGGGATAGTAAAGTTGCGTTTGGCTTCAAGCAAAATCTGGAATTAAGAACTACAAATGGTTTTGTAAATCAGCCCACCCTTATTCGATACAATTAATCCCTTGCCGAAATGAAAATATCAAAACTTATCGTTTGCTTTCTGATCTTGGGGGTCTCCCTACCCACCGTAGCTCAAAAAAAGAAAACCCGGTTACAACCCGGCCGAATGTATAAAGCGGGGGAAACCCTGTTTGCTCCGCGCTTTGGTTTTACCAGTGTGGTGCCGGAAGGCTGGGAAGGAATTTTACCACGGGAAACGGAAGTGTTCCTGCTCACAACCACTACTGCCACCTATGGTGAAATCTATGTCTTTGGTCGCGACCATGGCGATCTTTCCTCAATGCAGAACGATTGGATACAGGGTGTAGACCTTAGTGAAACTATTCGGATAAAAGCCATTAACCCAACGCTTACAGACGGTTTGTTACTTTCTGAAATTACGGCCGTGGGTGAATCAATTAACAAAGGAAATAAGGGCTTTGCGGCTGCCCGGTGCAGCCCCAGCGGCCCCTGCGTAACAACGCTAATGATTGCCCCTATTCAATTTTATGAATCTGTTAAAAACACGGTTACAGAATTCATGAAGGGAGCAAGCTTCGAGCCTCCTTCCAATGTTAGCATTTATGCAGATTTTGACTGGCAGGAATTTCTTTCAAATAAGGTGCTTGCTACCTATGCCTCTATTCAAGGCGGCTCAAAAGAAACCAGAATTCATTTATGCGAGAATGGTAGTTTTACAGCAACCATAAAGAAAAAAGGGTTTTTTAAAGAGCAAAAC
>JAEUUB010000840.1 GCA_016787745.1 Cyclobacteriaceae bacterium | reverse complement strand
TTCCTTTTTGCACATTTTGTACAATGTCTTCATCTTCCAGTTCCACCTTATGCAAATCACCCCCTGCGCCTTGCCGCAGTTTGCTTTCATCCCAAACGTACGAGAGGAATGATACCTTCGTTTTCTTAATTGTAAGGGGCCGGACGATATTAACGGATAATCCCCACGGATAAAAGTTAAACATCATATTCGGAAACACCCAGAAGTAATATCCGGCAACCCGTTTCCCATAATCCGGGGAGCTTGTAGGCAGCTCAAAAATCAACTCACCTTCTTTTGCTATGCCCAGTTGCAAACTCGAATATTTGAATAACTCTACATGATAATTTCCATAGTCAATCACCGAGTTTAGTCCGGCATGAACAAATGGAATATGAAATCCTTCTAAAAAATTTTCACAATAAAGAGCCCAATGGGCATCAACATAATAATCTTTTGATAAGTCGGGCCGGAATATAAAATCATTCAATGGCATCCAACGTACCCGATCCATCATGTCTTTAAAAAAGGGCAGGGGATCGTTCGTTCGGCTAAGGGAGGTGAATAATAATTTTCCCCAGGTGTGAAGCGGAAGGTTGGTAAGATCATCCGCTTCTGTGGGAAATCCTTTTACTTCTTTGAACTCGGGCATAGAAAGAAACTTTCCATTCAGATTAAATCTGCGCCCATGATATTTACATCGGATATCATGGAGCTTGCAGGGTTTCTCTATTATTAAATTGCCCCGGTGTGTGCAAACATTCGACATGCAATGTAACTCTCCCTGCTTGTCGCGCGAAAGGATAAGAGGTTCGTCAAGATAATTCTCAAGAAGATATACGGGGGTTACCCAACCATTCTCTTTCACCTGATCGGTATCGCCCATCAGATGCCAACTCTTCGCAAAAATGTTTTCCTTCGCTTTTTTGAAATATTCGGGAAGTAAGTAAAAATCGGTAGATAGGGTCTTGGCTTCAGCAATGTCCGGGTGAACCTCGAAATAGGTCATACGATGATTTTTTATTAAAGATAATTGTTGAAATTCAGGGTTCTGTCTTTTGCTTGACAATCTTTAGGTGGTGAACATTCGTATATCATGCAAATACTTTCAAAATCATGAAAAATTTTCAGCCTGTGTTTTATTGGGGAGCCCGCCTTGTAGCGGCTATTATCATGCTTCAAACCTTATATTTCAAATTTTCCGGATCGGAAGAATCCGTTTATATATTTAGCATGATTGGCATGGAGCCATGGGGGCGGATTGGCGTGGGTGTGTTTGAGTTAATAGCTTCTGTCTTGCTTCTCATCCCTTCGGGGGTTTGGTTAGGGGCTATACTTGCCATCGGATTAATGGTGGGCGCCATAGGAATGCATCTTACTATTTTGGGGATAGAAGTGATGGACGATGGGGGCCAACTTTTTATTTATGCGGTGGTGGTAACCCTTTGTTCCTGCTATGCATTTTGGCTGAGCCGAAGTTCTATTCCTGAAATTATTAAAGCCAAGTTTCCGTTATTTCTGCAACAAGGAAAGGAACGTGTTTAAATCATTCGAAAGCGAAGGCAAGCCTGCGAGATATCCTTTTAGTCCATCGGTAAGATAATTAGGAACCGATTCATTATTCTTAACCTTGTTCTGAATATCATTTAACAAATCCAAGGCATCTTTTTTTGAAGGGAAGTCTTCCGCTTCAATTTTTTCTTTCAAGGTTGTTAGGGCGGTCAATTTTTCGTTGGCCTCATCGGTGGGAATTACTTTATCTTTATTTGCACTGGCTATGCACTCATTGTATTCATCAATGATTTGGTTGAGTTCTTTTTTCGATAAATCACCGCTCTTTATTTTACCGGCAACAGACGAGCAGTCACTTAAATAATTCTCCATAAGTTTTTTGAAACCCAGATTGGGTATTTCCATGCCCGAGCCGTCAAGTTTGGTAAGAAACCGCCCATCATAGGTAACTTGGGTATCTATTCTAAATGCATATAGGCTTAAATACCCTGCCTTTAGTACCTTCATC
>JAEUUB010000804.1 GCA_016787745.1 Cyclobacteriaceae bacterium | reverse complement strand
AATGGTTTCTTCCACCGCAATTCGTTTCTCCATGTTGAATTTTTCGTTGATCTTTTCAACAGACATTCCTTCCTGTAAAAGAATTTTCTTTTTGTTGCGCCCCAGGGAATGACTTGTTGCGATGAGGGGGATAGCAAACATTTCGCTGATCTGACCGGCTAAATAATTGCCATCCGCGTAATGTCCGTGAACAACATCCGGAAAATCATCTTCTCTTTCGATGAAGCGAATGGTCTTATCCACAAACTCATCCAGATAATCCCAAAGTGATTCTTTATTCCGATAAGTAACTCCACCACACACCATGCGTATGATGCGTGCTTTGTCATTAACAATTTCTATTTCATTTTCATAGGAGTTGGAAACCCTTTTGTCAATAATTTTTCGGGTAAACAAATCCACTTTGCGAACCTGCGGATGTTTGGAAAGATTCTCCAACAGTTCCAGTACATATTTTACCTGACCTCCTGTATCCTTATCTCTCCCAATTTCGGGTTCATGAAACCGGATAAGGCCGTGGGGGCTGAATAATTGTATGTAGTATCCATTCATGATAACAAGGTGAAGTCGATTAGGAGCTTTAAAATTAACGAAATCAAAATAAGTGCAGTACTTTTACTTTCATCATAGATTTATGTAAGGAATATGTATTCAGGTTCAGGGTTCAGCGATTGGGAAATAGGAGATATCACCGTTATTATTCACAAAGGGGTTTATCATCTGTTTCATCTGATCATACCGAATCATGATTACATCGCACATGCGACTTCTGCAGATGGCATTTCGTGGAAGCGCGTAAACAACGCATTGTTTGTGGGCAACCCGGGCGAGTGGGATGATGACATGCTATGGACCATGCATGTGTGCGAAGTGAATGGGAAGTTTGAAATGTTTTACACGGGCTTGCAACGAAGAGATCGGGGCGTGATTTCGAAAGTCGGTTTTGCACAGTCCGACAATCTTCTGGATTGGAAGAAAAATAAAAAAGATATTTTTCCAATCGAACCGAACGGCAAGTATTATGAGTCGGCCGAATCAAACCCCAGGAAATGGCTGAGTTTTCGCGACCCCTTTCGGTTTGAACATCAAGACGAAGTTTACCTGCTTATTTGTGCGCGATCCACTGCGGGACCCGTTAGCAGAAGAGGGTGTGTAGGACTGGTTAAGATTACAAAAGATGTCGTTGAGCATTTACCTCCGTTGTTATATCCCAGGATGTATGACGATATCGAGTGCCCCTGTGTCTTTAA
>JAEUUB010000785.1 GCA_016787745.1 Cyclobacteriaceae bacterium | reverse complement strand
ACACCGTAGCGTAAAAACAGCATCGGAAGATCCACCCCCTAAACCCGCCCCGGCAGGTATCACTTTGTGTAAATGAATTTTTACAGGCGATAGATTGAAATCCGAATGTAAAAGTTGATAGGCTTTTACACACAAGTTCTCCGCTGCCTTACCGGGAATTACCATACCCGAATTCGTGAACGAAAAATCTTCAGATTTAATTACCTCTAAAATGTCCGTCCAGGGTACGGGGTAAAAACAGGTTTCGATAGCATGGTAACCATCGTCACGTTTCGAAATAACATGAAGACCGAGATTGATTTTACAATGCGGAAAAACGACCATGCTAATCCATGAAGCAACAGTATTCCATTAGTTTCAAAAAAAATCCGTTACCAGAATCAAGTTCCGGCAACAAACATCACTTGGATAATCTTTCAACCAGCGCGTTGGTTATTCCCGAACCCGAGAATCCGCCATCGTGCATCAGGTTTTGCATGGTAACCATGCGGGTGTAATCAGAGAACATAACCGCGATGTAGTTGGCACAATCTTCTGCGGTGGCATTTCCCAAAGGAGACATCATATCGGCAAAATCAAAGAAGACATCGAACCCTGAAATACCGGTGCCTGCCGTTGTCTTTGTGGGTGATTGCGAAATAGTGTTTACGCGCACTTTCTTCAATGAACCGTATCGTTGCCCGTAACTTCTGGCAATCGATTCGAGCATTGCTTTTGCCTGAGCCATATCTGTATAATCCGGGTATGCCCGTTGCGCGGCAATGTAACTAAGCGCAACCACCGATCCCCACTCATTCATAGCGTCAAGTTTCTCTGATGTTTGTAACACCTTATGAAAAGAAAGTGCGGAAATGTCAAGTGTCTTCAAATACCAATCGTAATTCATATCACCATATTGTTTGCCTTTACGAATGTTGGGGCTCATTCCTATGGAGTGAAGAACAAAATCAAGTTTGCCACCGAGTACTTCCATTGACTTAGTAAATAAGTTTGTCAGGTCTGCTTCGGAGGTGGCATCTGCCGGAATCACTTCGGCATTACATGCTTTGGCGAGTTGATTGATGGTTCCTAATCGCATAGCGATTGGTGCATTGGTAAGCGTAAACTCGCCTCCCTCTTCCTTCACCTTTAAAGCTGTCTTCCAGGCGATTGAATTTTCATCTAACGCCCCAAAAATAATTCCCTTTTTTCCCTTTAGCAGATTATTAGCCATGAGTGTATTGGTTTTAATAGTAAGTGCAATATTACGAATTCCCTACATTTGTGCCCTATTTTGGCAACCATGAAATGAGCATAAA
>JAEUUB010000782.1 GCA_016787745.1 Cyclobacteriaceae bacterium | reverse complement strand
AGTGACGGGCAGGTTTTTAAGAGTGAGATTCACTTTTGTGAGCAAATTGCTGAAAAACTGGGCTACAAAAAGTCGGTGGTTGCTGAACTCTCATCTAAGATATATTCTGATCCTACCATTACCGCAGATCGCAAAATGCTGTATGACAGGGCACATAAGTTTTTAAAATAACAATTACCTAAACCTAATGGGAGGCCTGTATTTTATGCAGGCCTTATTTTTTTTCGTAAAGTACCTTTCCGCCTAGGATCGTCATTGCAACTTCCGTTGATAAAATCTCACCATCAGGTACTGACATGAGGTCTTTTGTAAATACTGTAAAGTCGGCCAGTTTACCTGCCGTTATGGAGCCTTTTATATCTTCTTCAAAAGCGCCAAAGGCTGCATCGAGTGTATAGGATCGTAGTGCCTGGGTTCGGGTCATCTTTTCTTCTGGCTCAAAGCCACCTTCGGGCTCTCCCGCCAATGTCTGACGGGTTACAGAGGCATAGTATGATACAATTGGATTGATGGGTTCAACCGGAACATCCGTACCATTAACAATTTTAGCGCCCGATTTAAGTAGTGATTGCCACATATAGGCGCCATCTTTGATGCGTTTTTCTCCAAGTCTGTCTATCGCCCACGGCCTGTCGGATGATAAATGATTTGCTTGCATTGCCGGAATAACCCCCATTTTCCCAAAGCGGGGAATATCGTTTGGATGCAAGTGTTGAGCATGTTCAATTCTAAACCGATGGTCTTTACTTTTGCCAGGGTTCTCATTGAACGCAATTTCATACCGGTCAAGGATTTCTTTATTGGCGCGATCGCCAATAGCATGTGAACAAACCTGAAATCCGGATTTTAACGCCTCCCGTGAAGTTTTCAATACAGTGTCCATGGGTAAAGTTGCCATACCGCTAAAATCCGGACGATCCGTATAAGGCTCCAACAACCAGGCGCCCCGCGAACCCAAGGCACCATCGCAATTCAATTTTATGGAACGAATAGTCAAAAGATGATCCGGATCAATCTCCACGCCTTTCCGCAACCATGTATAAATCAAATCACGATCAAATCCGGTAAGCATTACATATAAGCGCGTATTGAGTTTTCCTTCCGCCTTAAATTTTCTGAACAATTCAATGTTATCGCCCGAAACTCCGGCATCGTGAAAACTTGTAATGCCGTTTCGAAGACTGGCCGCTATCGCTAACGCAAGCGCTTGCCTATCTGTTTCTTCCGTGTTATCAGGAATATATTGCGAGATTAAACCCTGCGCTCGTTCGTTAAATAATCCTGTCGGATTGCCCAACTCATCAACAATAATTTCACCGCCTTCGCCCATATCCTTGCCCAACTTCTCTACCGAGAGTTGATTGACTCCGGCCATTTGCATGGCTTTCGCGTTGGCAAATCCGGCATGGCCGCTGGCATGCTTTAGAAATACAGGATTATCCGGAGACACCGCACTAAGCATTTGATGTGTTTGAAAACCTTTAACCATTTTTTCGGGTTTCCGGGTCCATTTATCCTGATGCCAGCCCCGACCTACAATCCACTGACCTGGTTGTGCTTTGGCAACCGCTTCCTTAACCTTTTCAACCATTTCATCATAGCTGGTAATGTTCATCAAATCGAGATTCAGCTCGCTATACCCCAAC
>JAEUUB010000746.1 GCA_016787745.1 Cyclobacteriaceae bacterium | reverse complement strand
ATGTTCCAATCAATGCCATAAGAGAAATTTATAATGTTTGAAAGTTATTTAATCGTTTTTTGAGCCCATTTCAAGAGAAATAAGGCCTTTCTATTTAAAGAACCGCAAATTTAACCCGTTAAATCAATTCGGCAAAGCTGCTCTTTAATATTACTTGAATTTAATAATGGTTGATTATCAGAGGCTTAGTGATCAAAACAAGGCGAGAATAACTCACCCTTTTTTACGATAGGTATAGAGGAAAAAGAGCATAACAGCCATCATGACCAACCAATAGGCCTGGCCTATGCCCACGGTCATAATTTCATAGATGGCAATAATTACCAGAGCCGCAGCCAGGGATAGCAAAAGGACATCAAAAAGCTTCATCTGTTTAATTTAATCTTCCACCAAAAATTCGCCTTCCGGATTCGTGATTTTATAGGTTGATAAGTCCTGAGCTGCGTCTAAACCGGTTCCATAAATTACTTCATTTTGAAGTTTGATTGTGACAAACTTATCGGTAAAGATCTTTTTGGTGTCTGGTTTCCAAAACAACTCTTCGGTGTTCAACTGCTCCTGTTTGGCAGTATTAATTACTTCCACTTTGCCCCGGCCCCGCCATTTATTTTCTTCTTTAAAGTAGTAGGCGCTGTTGGCTTGCAAGGTTGAGGTTTTAGTGCCAAACTCATCAAAAAACTCCAGGTAAATGCCCTCCGGAAATTCACGATCCCCATTTTGAAATTCATAAATTTTTTTTGCCTTGAGTTTTACTTTCACCAGGTCTTTTTCGGAGTAATACATCTCCACGTCTTCGGCCTCACTCAACGGACCTTCATACAAAATGGGCTTTGCAGCTTCCTGTGTGGTGCAAGTTGACAAGGCCAGTGCCAATGAAGCAAGGAGACTGCGGATTACATTTATGGATTTTACTTGCCTACCAGTGACTTGCATATAAAGAAGAAGGCTAGCTTTGGTAAGCCAGCCTTCCAATTAATTTACTTTTTTTTACTCTTTACCACGGGTGCGCAACACTACGGTTTCGCCAACCCAACAAGAAATAGATTT
>JAEUUB010000717.1 GCA_016787745.1 Cyclobacteriaceae bacterium | reverse complement strand
TTTTTGTAAGTAAGGTGTAGTTTGATACCCGTTCGCCTTCAAAATTTTGGTGATACTTTCCACTTCTACTTTTGTTCCCGGCAAAGCGGCCACCGCATCGCCTCCATAATCGGGGAAGCCAAGAAGGAAGGCATTCTTTTTCGAGGCTACTGGTTTCTGGCTCTTCAACGCAATTACATCTTTCGAATTGCCTACCAGAATAATATCATACTGATTAAGTAAATAATCCCCATCTGTTTTCTTTAGCGTATTCAAACTTATCTGGTTATACACCCCATCGGCCGAAACATAAATTATTTTCTTACCCGCAAGCGCAGGATCGACCCGCGCCCAAAACTGATCGTAAGAATAGGTGTCGGCCGACTTTTGCTGAATGGCATTTCGATAAAACTTCGCGTATCGTGTTTCCAGTTGATTTCCATTATCGAGCACAACAAGCTTAGGCGCGGCAAGGCCTTTGGTAAGAATGAGTGCAGCATATTTTGAATCTGTCGTAAAATTTTTGTCGTAAGATTGAATTCGTATAAACTCAACAGTTGCTTCCTGATCGCTTAACACAGTCGCAATCTGAGAAAACTCAACTTTATCGGCCGCATATCCTTGCGAAAAATCGGTGGAGCGCTGTGACAAAGAACGTTCCATATCATTTGCTTCTTTTTCAAGCGCGGGCAAATCAATTTTCTGATTGGTCAAATCTTCTTTCGAGAGGGAATAGTAGCGTGCCAGAGTTTCCTTTTTATCTAACCACGCAACATAGTCTTTAATCAACTCGTTGTTGCCGCTGGCAAAAATCGCCTTCTTAATTTTGTTTGTTGTATTAAGCAAAAGACCTTTAGTCGCTATCTGATAGTTGTACATGGTATTGGCCACGGCCGGGTTGGTCGCGCTGGCTTCCAGGCAATAATTATAGAATCGTTGAAACCGGGGGTGCAGCACATCCCAATATTTGGTCTTCTCTGCTTCGCTCATGGGTGGAAAATAGCGGCTTATAAAGTCCAGCGATTTGTCCATGGCGATTTTGTAATTTGATTCGGCCTTAGCCAAATCCCCTTTCTTCCAATAAAGAATGGCCAGATCTTCCTGCGACTTCACATAATCTGGATGATTGGTGTCCAGGGCCGTACCCCGAATGGTTAAGGCTCTGGTCAGGTTTTCTTCTGCCTCGGCAAACCGACCTTGCGTGCGATAGAAATTACCCAGGTCATTCAAGACTTTTGCGTAGTTGGGATTTTGCTCACCGAAGCGGGTCTTGTAAACATCCGCTGACCGTTTGAGATAATTTTCTACTTTATCTGTTTGCTCCATTTGTACATAAAGCAAGGCCAGATTATTTAACACGCCTGCGTAGAAGGGATCCTTGCTCCCCAACATCTTTTCCAACTTCAGATAAATGGCTTCAGCTTCTGTTAGCTTTCCGGTTTGCTGATACAACAATGCGAGGTTCGATTGGAAGCTTACCTGATTGCGCACTACTTTCTTTTTCAGCTTATCTAAAATAGCGATTGCGGTGTTGAGCTTATTCACCGCTTGCTCGGTTCGCCCGATTTCA
>JAEUUB010000706.1 GCA_016787745.1 Cyclobacteriaceae bacterium | reverse complement strand
ACGGGTATAAAAATCGACCATCAGTTTTTGTGTAGCCTCATCATCCACTTTCCATAAACTCATAATCATATTTTGTGCACCTGCCACGCGTAATGCACGCTGCAATCCATACACACCTTCACCATGATTGACATCCCCTTTGGCAGTTTCGCACGCTGATAGAACAACAAGCAGCGTTGAATCTAAATTGAGATTAATTACTTCATAAGCGGTAAGCAATCCATCTTCCTTTTGATGCCCTGCATCGTTCACACCTGCCAATGCAATGCCTGATCGAATCATTGTCTCGGCCAACGAATACTCATCATCGTTCCCGCCCGGATTAAAAAAACCATGACTGGCTAAATGAAGCACGGTTGGTTCATTCAGATTTTTAAGATTCTCTTCCGTGGCTTCTTGCGCAGTAAAGACCTGAGTACTCCACTTGGCTACTGACAATGATTTATTCAATAGAGCTACCTCCCTTCCTGTTCCCGGCAAATCTTTAAACCTGCCATCATTTGATTTATCACTTGAAAATTGAGGTTGACCAAACAAAGCAGCATTACCTGTTTGTTTTTTCTTGTTCTTCTTCAATGGAGACAAAAGTTCTTTCGTATTTGTAACTACAACCAAATCAGTTTCATCCAATACATAACGATTACTCAATGGGTCGCGCAATGTGTTTAAGTTTATCTGATTGTAGATTCCGTCATTCGACACATACACACGCTTTGGCATTTTACCCTTAGGCATGTGATTTTTAATTGAATCGATAATTGGTTGCCAATAGGTTTTGTACGATAGTGTATCTTCCTGTTGGGATGTGATGGAGTTATAATAACTTTTATAGAATTGCTTCTCTAAATATTTTGATTCAATACTCTTAACAATCGATAAAACAGGTTGTGTAGTCGTTTCTGGTGTAATGATGAGTGCACCATAAAGAAGTCCGTTAGCCAACCGAATAATTTCTATCGCTGCTTCATTAGGGTTAAGTGTTTTCTGAATTTGCTTCCAACTTACTTTCTCAAACTGAAACCCTGATTTAAAACTTCGCGAATTGGTAGCCAGCCATTTCTCATTCTCTTCAATCTGAACCTTTAACCAGTATAAATCTGTCTTGTTCATCTTGCCTTCAATCAGCGCTTGCGCCAATTGGTTTTTACGCTCCTGCCACAGTTCGTAAATTTTAATAACTGCGGTATCTCCACTTTGAAGAATATTATTCTTCATGCGTTTACTGGCGTTGAGAATAATCGCTTTGGTGGTTAGCTGAAGATCGAACAAACGCCCCGGAACTTCCTTATTGATGTAAGGCTTGTCAGAATTTTGAAGGGGAACAACACCAGAAATACTTAACGCAAAAAATGTATATTGTTCAATAATTGCTAATTGGTTTTTATAAAACGCTAATTTCTCCCCATCACTTAAATAAGTGAAGTTATGAATAATCTCATCTAATAAATCCCGAATCAGATCTGTATAAATAGTATCAGCAGAAGCGTAGTTCCCTTGCCAATGATAGCTTTCGGCCAAATTAGATAGTGTGGTTTTGTATAAGTCTGGCTGTACGGTTTCATGACTCTTTTGAATACGCAACGATTCATTTAAAAAAGATATGGCTATCTCATACTCCTCGAGAGTATATTTAAGGGTGCCTAAATTATTTAACACTACCGTATGGATGTACGTGTTCTTATAATTGCCGCTTGTTACTTGCGCAAGTGCTTCCCTCCAAAAGTATTCTGCCGAATCGTATAATTCGCGGGTATTGTAAACACTGCCTAAATTTTGAAGGGCATGAATTAAGTTAAGCTGATTCCTATTATCCTTAACCAGGTCATAATATTCCTGGGCATAACGCTGTGCATTCTCAATATTGAAGATTTCGTTGTTGTACGTAAATAAATTATTGATGGTGATTTGATACTGGTGATTCGTCTTATAATTATCGGGATAAAAATCCTTAAGCATAGTAGCCTGCGTTTCCATGAGTTCAATCGCCTGAGTCACTTGTCCTTTTCCATAATGAAGAGAAGCATCCAGATTATTAATTGTGATGTAAGCATCCGACAAGGCTAAAATTGAACTATCATAATGAGGTTTGTTTTCCTTTGGGATAGCGATGTAGAGGTAGCGTGCAAGATTCAGATAATGTTCGGCACTATCGTAGGAAGCTAATGCGCCAAATGTTTTGGTGAGTTCACATAAACTCTCAATCTGACTTACATGGGGAAGTTTGTAAATAGTGAAACTAAGGTTTGCT
>JAEUUB010000705.1 GCA_016787745.1 Cyclobacteriaceae bacterium | reverse complement strand
CATGATCTTCACCAGCGTACTAACCAAACAAAGAATCTTTCAGGTAGTCGAAAAGGCTGTTGAAGTTTATACGAACAAAACCAAGCGCGTACCCACTTCGGCACTTAATGATGCCATGTTGCCGGAGATTGTCCACTACCCGCCTCCAGCCATAAAAGGCAAGCATATTCAGATAAAATATGTAACGCAGATACCTGCCCGTTCGCCATCCTTTGCATTTTTCTGTAACCTGCCCCAGTATATTCAGGAATCGTATACACGGTTTTTGGAAAACCGGCTAAGGGAAAAGTTTGACTTTGAAGGCGTGCCCATTCGCCTTTTCTTCCGGAAAAAATAATCAACAATCGATTGCTGAAAGCAGTTGAAATTCCGTTCAACGGTTAATAGAGTATTATTAAGGTTTTTTTCTTACACATGAGGTCTATTATCATCTATGTTGCTATCTTTGCAGCCAAATTCAAAAAAACCAGTAAACTATGAAAAACATTATTGCATCTCTAATCGTATTTGGCTTTGCGGTAGCGATGGTTTCTTGCGGTGCTAAGAAAGAAGAAGCTGTAGCTGCTACAGTGGATTCCGTAGCAACTGTAATTGACTCTGCTGTTGAAGTTGTTGACTCTGTAGTTGTTGATTCAGCTGCTGTTGCAAACTAAGCAATCGTAAGATTGTTCGTGAAAAGGCTTTAGATATCTAAGGCCTTTTTAATTTTGCACTGTTTTGACAAGCCTCGTCCTCAGAAACCTACTTGAGCAACACATTCCTGCCTCCGCTGTGAATTATTGTGTTGAACTTTGGGTGCAAAAACCATTTCTTTTTAAGCTTAGTAAAAAAAGAACTTCCAAGTCTGGGGATTTTACCTGCATCCAGGGCCGAAATCCCCGCATTACAATTAATAAAGACCTGCATCCATTCGAATTTCTGATTACCTATGTTCATGAAGCGGCGCATCATCATGTGCATAAGAATTACGGCTTTCGGGCCGAAGCCCACGGAACGGAATGGAAACGAACTTTTCAGGAACTGCTAGCTCCTCTATTGACCGAAAATGTTTTTCCCAAAGACTTGCTCGGCTGCCTGTCGCAACACATGAGTAACCCCAAGGCCTCCACGTATTCAGACTCTGACTTAACCAAGCTTCTTCGAAGCAAAGATCCGCGCACGGCTATGGCAACGCTGCTCTCTGAATTACCCGAAGGGAGTGTGTTTGATCTGAATGGCCGATGGTTTAAAAAAGGCAAGCTACAACGAACCCGCGTACTCTGTCTTGAGGTAAAATCCAAGCGTCAGTTTTTGGTTCCTGCCGATGTACCGGTAGGGCATGCTCAGCTCTCCATTTTCTAGAGAACTAATTGAGTCTTCGCTGTATCAATTGCTTCACCAATTCATAAAATTTACGGGGATGCAGGGTGCGCCAGTTCTCGATCTGAAGGGTGCCGCCCATATTGATGTAACTATCAATCCTGTATTTTCTTAGCTCTTGCCGTATAAAATCCGGAAAGCAAACGGCCGCAATCCAGCCAGGGCTAGTTGACTGGCTTGCGTCTTCAACATCGTCAAACCACTCTTCGTAATACAAATCATCGGATCCATGAAAGTTAAAGATGTTTTCTCCGATCAAAATGAATTTATTGATTCCTTTGCACATCAGCATTTCCAAGAAATCTCGCTTTAGCGTCATGATATCATTGTTGATGGTGTCGTTCCATTCACCAATAAATTCAAGAATTACAAACCCCTCTTTATAATCAGCGTACAGGGTTTTGAGATAAAGAGTTTCTGATCCGAATGAATCCCAGGCAGGATCGATATAGTAGCCATAAATCGTTTCGGAATACAGATCGTAGTTGTATTCTTTGCCAAAGAAAGGTGAATTTTCATCGTTCGATGAATCGTAATAGATTAACCAATTGGAATAAGGTTCTATTTGATGCATAGAAACTAATTGACAATTCTACAACGAACCGTTGACACTGGAAGCGGTTCTTAAACGTAACGCAGGCATTTAAAATTCACCAAAACAGGCAAAACGCCTTGTAATA
Source organism: Cyclobacteriaceae bacterium (assembly GCA_016787745.1). GTDB lineage: Bacteria > Bacteroidota > Bacteroidia > Cytophagales > Cyclobacteriaceae > ELB16-189. The sequence goes on along the minus strand of JAEUUB010000705.1, from coordinate 317 downwards.
TTCAAAGGTCTTTTTGATGATAAAGTGTAAGTCCGGCAATGGGGCCTTCAAGAATATTTTTTACGGTCAATCCTTTATCGTTAGCCACTTGCCGCAACACATCACTAAAATAAAACGCAATGGAGCCTGTAAAATGTACTTTCGTGTTTTTGTAATTCTCGTACTTCATCACATTGTTCTGATAAAAATCGGCAAAGCTGTTATACACCAATTGATAACAGTACGGCTCCTTTAAGTGCTGAAAAATAAATTTGGCAAAACTGGCCAAAAAAGCTCCGGGCTTCTCCCCTTGATAAACTTTTTCGAGAACTTCCTCC
>JAEUUB010000654.1 GCA_016787745.1 Cyclobacteriaceae bacterium | reverse complement strand
GATTAGCCAACAATTAATTTTTGACCGGGCTGCAAATTATTACTCTTCAGATTATTGAGACTTTTAATTTTCTCTACAGTAAGTCCCGGAACTTTTTTCGAAATGTCCCACAAGGTGTCGCCCGGCTGAACAATATAGGTTTTTGTATCGGGTGAAAGTAAAATGGTTTTTGTTGTTACATTATTTTTTGCAAGGGCTTGGCCAGGGGCGACCCAAATTACTAACCGTTGTCCTACTCGAATTGTATTGCTGCTGAGATTATTCCATGCTTTTAAATCTTGTACGCTTACCCGATTTCGGATGGCAATGGTGCCCAATACATCGCCCGACACTACTTTATAGGTGGTCATTTCCTTCCCATAGGTATCGCCCATGGAATTTTTGGCGGCAAGTTCTAAACTGGTTCGTCCCACGCGCGAGGCAGAGTCGAGAATGAATGTCCGGTTAGAATCTAATGTTATCTTGGCGTGAAGCGGAATCTTGATGATTTTGATCCTGCCATTTTCCGGAAGCGCATTGCGAAGTACGGACGGATTTAGTTTTTGCAAATCTTCCAGACAAGTGCCGGTTAGATTCGCAAGAGTTTCGAAATGTAGAAATTTGTTTATCGCCAACGTATCGTAGGGCAATACCTGCTCACGAGCGGTTTCGAGCATGTTGTGTTGCGCGGCATAATTCATAGCATAAATAATTGCAATAAATTGTGGAACATACGCCCGGGTTTCGCGCGGCAAGTGTGGATACACTTCCCAAAAAGATTTTTTATACCCCGATCTGCGCACCGCCTTTCTAACCGTGCCTGGTCCTGAATTGTAAGCCGCAAGGGCCAGTTCCCAGTTTCCAAAAATTCTATATAGCTGCGAAAGGTAGCGGCAGGCCGCATCAGTAGATTTTTCAGGATCCATCCGGTCATCTACATACCAGTCAATTTGTAAGTCGAAATAGCGACCTGTTCCAGACATAAACTGCCACAAGCCAACGGCTCGGGCTCTGGAAACAGCCCGCGCATTTAATCCCGATTCAATGATAGACAAATACTTTAACTCATCGGGTAAATTGTATTGCGCCAGATATTTTTCGAATAAAGGAAAATACAAATCCTGCCTTCGCTGCATGAGTCGTGTGTAATCGCGGTTGCGCACAGTAAAGAAATCGATGAATCCGTGAACGGTTGTGTTGTAGGTAAGGGGAATCTGTTTCTGTAAGCAACTAAGGCGGTCGGCCAGTAATTCGGGTGTGTCATCGCCAGGAATGTATTCCAGATCGGAAGGTAAAATCATGAACTCGTGAA
>JAEUUB010000641.1 GCA_016787745.1 Cyclobacteriaceae bacterium | reverse complement strand
GCCTGGTGAATAAGTACTTTGTTGATCTCGGAAAGAGGTACGTTCGCTTTGTCAAGCATCGCTTTAATCAAAAGGGGTACATGGTTTAAAGCAAACTCATAAACTCTGCGACCATTCATTTTGATAAAAAGATCATCGGCCGAAGTGTGATTGGCTGAGTATGAATGATCCATCGATAGTAGCATCGCATGCTCGTACGCGTGTGTTTGTGTTTTGTGAGCAATGATCCCTCGCTTTTCTGTGGTAGCCTCAAGAATTACGGCACCCGCGCCATCACTGTAAATCATTGAGTCACGGTCATGCGGATCAATCACGCGCGATAAAGTTTCAGTTCCAATCACCAGGCATCGTTTAGCATCGCCTGATTTAATGAAGTAATTAGCCTGAATCATTCCTTCCACCCAACCCGGGCAGCCAAAGGGCAAATCGTAAGCAACACAATCCGGGTTTTTAATTTTTAACAGAAATTTTATTCGTGAAGCCAGTGAAGGCACAAGACTGCTGCGATTGCTATCGATTAACACATCTCCAAAATTGTGCGCCACAATAAGATAATCGATCGTTTCTTTGTCAATGTTTGAACTGTCCAGCGCGTCCTGGGCTGCTAACATACCCAGATCAGAAGCTTGTTGGTTATCATCAGCGTAGCGTCTTTCCTCAATACCCGTAATCGCTTTGAATTTTTCAACAACAATTGAGTTGTTGTTTTTTATTCGAGAATTATCTTTTTCGAAAAATTCCGATACCAGAAAATCATCATTATAAATTTTGTTTTGTGGTATATAAGAACCTGTGGCGCGTATTAAGGATGAAATCATGAATGCAGGCGAAATTAATCCAAGCGATATTAGGCAAATAAAACAACGCGCAGTTTGTTTTATCGAAATAAAGTTTATTGCTTACTATTACTCGTTAGCTTTTTAGCGAATGATGAGTTTAATCACAGTCGTGCGAAAAAAATCCGCTATGAAAAGAAGTGCTTACTCATCACTATTCAGGGTAGCGAGAAAACTCACCACATCCCTAATTTCTTTTTTTGTTAACAGATACTGCATAGGGGGCATACTGGATGGTGAGTAAGTATGTTTTGCAACATCCGATTTTAAAATAACAGTGTCAGGTTTGTCTCCAATTTTAAGCGTGAAACCATCTTCCTTTTCCTGCTGCATAATCCCGGTGATTTTTTTACCGCTCTTTAATTCCAAAGAGATAACTCCAAACCCTGCGGCAATGCGCGCGCTGGGCTCGATGAGGGATTCCAGGATTTGCTCGCGGGTAAGTCGTTTGGCAACGCCATTCATACGCGGTCCGGCAGTTCCACCATAGTCGTGGTAAGAATGGCATCGTACACACTGCGCAGTTGGGTGCTCCCAAAAAATTCCCGCACCGCGTCTGGGATCTCCGCCCAATAAACTTCCTGCATAGGCCGCCTTTAACGAGTCAGGCGAAGCATTTCGGGTTAACGTTTTATACCGATCGATCAAGATGGGTGAATGCGTGCTATCAATCGCATCGCCTAATTCAAGTTGAACTTCGGCCGGTAGTTTCCCTTCCTTCAAACGGATTAATAATTGATCAAATAACTTTTCTGAAAATTCTAACGGCACTGTTCCGAGGGTAATGAGGGCCGCCTGTTTTTCCTCGTTGGTGCGCGTATTAATTACTTCGGCCAGCAACGAAACCATAAGGTCTTTCGAAACTTCCAGTTTGCCCAGTAAATCAAGACCAACAATTCGCACACTTTTATCTTTGTCGTTTAAAGCCAGTTTGATCGGTTCATCCATAGGATTGTATTTAACCGAAGCCAGAGCTTTGAGAATTTCGGCCCGAACTGCAGGGGATTTATCTTTTTTTAATTGGATAAGTAGTTGATTTGATGCGTTAGAAATTTTTAGTTTCCCGATGGCCTTCGCTGCCTGTTGCCGAAGGATGTCTTCTTTATTTGTAAGCAAAGAAATAAATACTGGCGTGGAATTATTTTGAACAGTTGCCAGATCACGCGTAATCACACCGCGATACCGGCCATCTACACGATCCAGCACCGAGGGTTTAGCCCATGTACTTAATGCATCAAGCGCCTCCGCCCGCATAGCCAAGGGATTACCTTCGTGCTGACTATAGCGAATTAAATTTGCCATCGCTTCTTCACTGCCCACGCGCAGATTGGCGTTGATGGCCCTGCGTACAAACGCTTCTTGTTGATATTGATAATTGTTGAGAGATTTACCCAACGCAGGTAAGGCTTCTACAATTGACAAGTCATCGTTGATGGCTCGGGCTGTTTCAGCTACAATAAATTCATCCTTATCGGTAAGAAAATTTTTAATACCAGGATTTTGCATCCGTCTCAGGGCAAGCACTGCGCCTATGCGCACCGCCCGGGAAGGGTGGCTTGATAAACTAATGATGGGTTCAGGTTTGTCAATCCGCGCCAAAGCAAGGCTAGCTGCATGACGAATATATTCATCAACATCGTTATTGCTTTCGAGTAATTCGATCAGTGGATTTATCGCGGGTTGATAGGCGATTCTTGCGAGGGCCTCGGCTGCAAAAAACTGAGGGCGACTGTTTTGATCTTTTAGTAAAGGGAGTAACTGGTCGCCCGCAGCAGCATATCGAACATCTCCTATCCATTTGGCTGCCTGTGCTCTAATTTCCGGATCACTATCAGCCAGGTATGGGACAAGTAATTCAGCATGGGCTAACTCCTTTCGTGCAAACTGGCTGATACCCCAAATGGCGTGCACACGGGCTAATTGATTTTCTTTTTGGAGTAAGTATTTTTTAAATTCTTCAAGACCCTTGTTGCCGCGGGTTGCCAATTCAAACTGTGCTTTTTGTCGAACCCGCATGTCAGGGTTTTTTAAATGCTCGCCAAGTGCATCAACACTGGACTTCGAAAAGTTGGCAGCGAGGAGTTCTTGTGTATTTCTGCGTTCGCTGGTATTGGGGTTATCGACATCCAGTTTCCAGATTCTCCCACTATCCTTTGTGCCCCAACCTTCAATCCAATCTGCGAGGTAAAGTGCTCCATCAGGACCAAAGTCAATACCCGTTGCCAGGATACCCCTCAGAATCATGTTTGATTCAACAAATTCAAAGCTGGCGCCTTTGGGTTTAAGTTTAAAGGCATGAATACCCGAGCGGGTTGGGTTGCCTACAAACTCGGCAATGAAAAAAGTGTTCTTATATTCTTTACTCAAGGCTGTGCCTGGGTTGTAGAGCATGCCGGTAGGTCCGTTAACAAAATTTTTAATGGTGGGTAATATGTAAGCCGGCTGGCCTTCAAAACGGGGTACGTACATTTTTTCATCCATCCATACTTTATAGGAATTATTATCCGGATCTCCATATTTACCAAACTGCCAGTTCGTTCTCCAACCAATGTCGGCTCCATTTACGATGTAAACAATGCGTTCACTTTCTCCTGGGTGGTCTCCATCATTGTCTTCGCTGATCATGTTTCCGTATTCATCAAATACAAATTCGTGTGTGTTGCGATTGCCATACGCAAAAACTTCAAAGTCGCTGCCATCAGGATTTGAACGAACCACTACACCACTGTTTGGGTGTTCCCATTTTTTTCCATCGGGCCCAACTCCGTTAAATCCGATATCGCCAATCTGCCAATAGATTTTTCCCTCGGGGCCCACCTCAATTCCAGACATACCATGGCCGCTAAAGCCGATGTGAATTCCGTATCCATGAGAGATTGATGTTGTTTTTTCTGCGAGACCATCTTTATTTTCCTGAATGCGCCACATATCGGGACCAATGTCTACAAACAAGTCATTTCCATATTTTAAAACCCCTCCGGCAGCATCCGTTACTTCATCATGAAAATCTTCTACCACCAACTGCGACTTATCTGCTACGCCATCACCCGAAATATCTTCCACGCGGTACACATGTTCTTTCTGCACAGTTAAATCTCGCCAGTCGTGCGAGCCATCTCCATTTAAATCGGCAAGCCAAAGATTTTTATTACTATTTTCCGGAGCGAGAATCCGGTGGAGAAAGGTACGTTTATCCTCGATGGACTGAAGTTGAATGGATTCGATTTCCCAGTCCTGATGTCCCCGAATGTCAAACTCTGAATTTTTTTGACGATTGGTTCGTGTATAATAAATTCTTCCCTGATCATCAATATCGATGGCAACAGGATCCGCCACCAGCGAGTCGACTCCCCATAATTTGAGTGTCAGTCCTGCAGCTATCTGGGGCGTAATGGTAGCCTCTATGGTTTTAGCCATGGTAGCCGCTTGGGTAGCATCCAGTTGTTTAATTCTCAAATCAGTTTTTTTAGACTGGCAACTGCCAAGACCGAGAATGATTAGCGTAAAAAAGAAGCAGGGGCTGAGTCTATTAGAAACCATCTCAAAAATACTCTTGAAAGCATCTGCCATGCCGCGTTTGTCCCTGAATCTTCGGTTTGATCCCCTGAGCTTGAGATTGCGGGTCGCTGCCCGCAATGACAATGAATTTTTGAGATGAGTTCTGGTAAGAGTATGCATGCGGGGCGTTTTAGTTCAGAAAGATAAGAAAAGTGATGTGGATGCGTGAATTTGACTGGAAGCGATTCCAGAGGATACTTTTCTAACGGGGTGATTAATCGCGAACCTTTATTTCTTACATTTACAGTAAGATGGACATTATCAGAAGTTGGCGCGAACAAAAGATTTTACTTAAGCGTAGATTTCCCATTCTTTCCGATGATGATTTTCTCTTTGAGGATGGTAAAAAGGAAACGATGCTTCAAAAGCTTGAGGAAAAACTAGGAATCAGTAAGCCTGAACTAACTTTAATTTTTGAAGAGATACAGCGCTCCTGATTTTTTTCAGGGAACTATTGTTTTGCGCTATGAGTTTCCCAATCTATGAGTGAAACCCTGAATTTAAGAGAACAAACGTTAGGTGAGGAAATAGCGAATAGCATTAGTCATGGTGTTGGATTTTTAGCAGCCGCGGCCATTACTCCCGTACTTGTTATTAAGGCTATCCCTATGGGCGCTTTGGCTGTTACCGGAGCAGCTATTTTTGGTGCAACCATGATTGTCCTCTATCTGGCTTCCACCCTTTATCACGCATTTCCAAACAGTAGGGCTAAGCGCCTTTTTAGAGTTTTTGATCATAGCGCTATCTTTTTGTTGATTGCAGGAACCTATACTCCTTTCACCTTA
>JAEUUB010000570.1 GCA_016787745.1 Cyclobacteriaceae bacterium | reverse complement strand
ACAAAGCCTTTCTTAAATACACATTCCCGTATTTCGATTCAAAACTGTAGCGGGGTCCTGTACCGGGTTTTGCTGACACCACGGTATGAAAATCCTTGAACTCCGAACCTGTGAATTTCAAATCAAGATTTGAATAAATCTGGCCATAGTGCGTCTCTGCCGTTAATTCACCGGTGGCTTTTTCCTGCACCGAAACATCCACTCCACCATAGGTTGCTTCCACCGTAAGGGGGCCTGAAAAATTTTTCACTTCAGCGACTCCATAAACACACTCCAACCGGGTTTCCATATTTCGCGGAACTTTCACTTCTAAAAATATATCCATGTCTATCCCCCACGATTGTCTGTTAAAATCGCGGCCATTCGCTTCGCTGTACTTTTTATAATCCTCTTTGGATTTGAACACAATCTTTTCACCTCCCCGATGCACGGTAATTCGTTGAGGTAAGTTTTTCATGTTCCGAATAACATTCTCAATGTAAATGGTATTACCGCTTGTTGATTGAAGAAGTTCAAAGGCATTGTCGCTCTCACCTGAATTAATGCTTACTGACCCTGTGATAGAAATTTCGTTTTTATCCCAGGTGCTGATCTTTACGAGTTCCGGGTAATCAAACCGAAACGAAATTTTCTGCCCTGCTGTTACGGGGTACGTTTTGTTTACCGGAGTCTGCGCAAGCAAAACTCCGGCAAACAAAGTGAACAAAATAGTTACTGCCGTTCTCATTTCTTTCTAAGATAGATTTTGCTGTAATCAGACCGTAGATCTACCCGGATGCCGCCCCCGTTTATTTTTCCCTGAACCCGGTCGTTGTAGCGCACAAAGTCTCCTTGCTTATCAATATCAATTTTAAATTCAGGAGCCACCAGTAATTCCCCATAAGAGGTGCTCATTTTAAGATCGGCCTTAATGGAAAGTGGCAGAGTAACATCCGCGTATCCATAGATCGACACGATCGAAATCGGACCTTTCACATTCGCGCTTAAATCTGCTTCCACGTGCCCGTAAACTGTTTTTATCGTTAACGGCCCGGTTACGTTCTCCAATTCGATGCTATTGTAATTGGCCGACACTTCAATCTCGTTCTCCATATTTTTGAATACCGCTGTGCCTCCATATTGCGATTCGTGCGAGAAGGAAACAATAACTCCCTTGGGAACTAAAATCTTTACATCGGGGGAGTTCATCTTTTTTAACTGACTCACCTCCACTACATCTCCCTTCTGCGTTACATTAATACCCAGCCCGGTGTTATCGTCCAGACCCGAACCGTTAATGGCCCGCAATCCCTCCGCCCGTTCATCCTTGCTATCGCGATAGTTGCGGGAAGAAAAAATTATTTCATTGCCATTGTGTCCTTCAACCGTTACCCGGCCGATATTCAATTCCAACCGCCCCGAACTTTTCGCTACTTTAAACTCCTGGGCATGGACTGCACTTATCACAAACCATCCCAATACAATTCCTAATACCTGTTTCATCTTTCTATCGTTTTAAATTTCCGTTTATAGTCCACTTTATTATTCTACACAACCGCCTTAAATCAAATCTCTCTGCAGTGAGATTTTTACTTAAGAAAGTTTTAGTATTCCTGAATAGGCCTCATCTTTTACCGCTTTCATAGTGGAAGCATCTTTTGTTATTTTTTCCAGTTGATCAATCACGCCCTTCTCTTTCATCTTAACCAACAGCTGAATAAGAGCAATCTGCACTACCGGGTCTTTCTGCTGAGACAAGGATTGAATCAGGCTTGTGCGAACCCGGTTTTCGTCCATGAACTTACTTAATGCCTCCAGGGCCGCTAATCGCACATTGGTGCTGACATCTTCGTTCATTGTCTTTACCAAAATGCTTACAATCTCATCATCCGCCCGTTCGAATTCATAAGCCACGGATACCCCCTTCATTCGCTGGCTGGCCGACTGTTGATTATCAATCATGGCCAACATCATGTTTCTATTGTCTTCCACCTGCTTCCGCAAATCGGCCAGTTCCCTTTCACGCTCCTGATTTTTAATAACCCAATAGCCAATACCCACACTCAGTATTACCAAAGCAAACCCGGCAGCAATCCGATAAACCAGAGGCGATAGATAAAGAGGTCTGATCTTTTTAGACTGAATGCCAGCCAACTCTTCCTCCAATGCCTTTTCAAAGGCTGCTTTCAATTTACCCGAAGGTTCCAAAGCAGATGCTGAATCCATCGCCTGAATAACTTCATTCAATTGTTGGTAGAGTTGCCGTACCTCCGGATCATGCTCAAGAGCGTGGGCTACCTCCATGCGCTCGCGCTCATCACTTTTTCCATCGATGTAGTCAATAAGTCTGCTTTCCCATTTTTCCTTATCCATCGCTTAAGAATTTTCGAGTTCAAAATAATTTTCCCGCAACTGCCCAATAGCCCGGTGCACTTTCACTTTTACATTAGCCACAGTCATATCCAAAAAGTTGGCCACCTCCTCATACTTCAGATGTTGGAAGCGTGTTAACACCAGCAACTCGCGGTAGTCGTCAGGTAACTTTGCCAAGGCCCGAATCAGTCGTTTTTCTGTTTCCTCTTGTTCTAACGCGTCCATGACATCGGGCAATCGGTCTGTTAGCTTCTCTATCTCCATTCGTACAGGCATGCGTTGTTTTTGATATTGATAATGGTCGGCAAAAGTATTGCGTGCCATTTGGTATATCCACGACTGGAATTTCATTTCTGGTTTATAGGTATGCCGGTACTTGAGCAACC
>JAEUUB010000524.1 GCA_016787745.1 Cyclobacteriaceae bacterium | reverse complement strand
AGGAGTTGCAGTTGGGGCGATTATGACAATGATGGGCATCTGGATATTTTCATTGCCGGAACAAGCACAAATCGCCTTTATAGAAATCTTGGGGATGGAACCTTTGTGCAAGTTACGGGCTCAGTCGTTGAAGAAACAACGGCTGTAACAGGAGGCAGCTTTGGAAGTGGTTGGGGTGACATTGATAATGATGGAGACCTTGACCTGTTTGCCATGGGGTTCAATACCATATTATATTATAACAATGGTAATGGAACATTCACAAAATATACTACCCAGGAATTATTTAATGCCCCCGGTCTTTCAAAATTATACGGACCAGCTCTGGAAGATGTTGACAACGATGGGTTTTTAGATTTTCACAATGGTGGATTTTCAAATCCAGACATTGCCAATTTTATCTATAAGAATACTACACCAGCCTCAGCTTCTAAAAAATATATTAAAGTCAATCTCAAAGGCTCCATCACAAATCGTTCTGCTATTGGCGCCAGAATAACCCTGGTTGCAGGCGGCAAAACGCAGATTCGGGAAGTGCAATCACACACGGCCCAATCAACGCAAAGCAGTCCTACACAACATTTTGGATTGGGAAGTGCAAGTGTGATTACTTCCATTGTGGTGAATTGGCCATCGGGTTTGACAAAAACACTCAATAATGTAGCCGTCAATCAAACAATTACAATAGTTGAAGACGATACGCCACCGGCTATTACTTTTACCGCTCCCACTACGTTAGATAAAGGATTTAGTTCCACTACCTTCAGCGCTACCGTTACAGATGAAGGAGGGGTGGTTTCAACTGTAAAACTCCACCATCGTAAAATCTCGGGATCAACTTTTACTATAGTCAATGGAACATACAATTCAGCCACTTCAAAATATGATTTTGTTATTCCCGAGTCGCTTTTTGACGCTTCGGGACTCGAGTACTTTTTCACAGCAACGGATCCAATAAATAATGTGGGCCGATTACCTGTTACCGATAATTTCTTTACACGCTTAGTGTATAAGACAGATGGTAATCTTGTACCCTCCGAGCGGATGGGTTTTGGAGGTACAGCCGCTGGGTGGAGGATATTTACCATACCTTTCGAGTTGGGCAGCAACAATGCCGTAAGTACTATTTTCGATGAACTTGGTGGGCTTGAGATAAAAAAAGAGTGGCGTATGGTTACTCTGAAAGATAACACCACGTGGGATGAATATCCTACGGCATTTTCGACATTGACGAGGGGCAAGGGCTACTTTATCAATATCAAAACTCCAGTTAGCGGTGGAATAAAATTACCGGATGCAACAGCTCCCAGCAATCACCGGGGAAATCTATTTCAAATCAATTTAAAAGAGGGGTGGAACCAAATTGGTAACCCTTACCTCTCTTCTATTAACTGGAGTGATGTAGTAACCTTGAATGGCTTAACTGGAGCCGCGCAGCAACTAAAAACTTTTTCAGGGGGCAACTATGTCAATGGCACATCCTTACTTCCTTTTGAAGGGGGATTTGTTCTGTCTGCAGGTGCCGTTACTATTTCAATCCCCTTTGCAGGCCAAACTGCAGCCGGTGGACGTATTGGCGAAAATACTTCGTTTGAAGAAGGCGACTGGATAGTGCCTATATCCCTAAAACAAGGCGAGATAGAAAATACATTCGGTGGAATTGGAATGCACCATTCCGCGAGCGAATCCTATGATCAATTTGATGATATCAATGCGCCTCGGTTTATAGATTTTGTTGAAATGAATTTTGAGCACCCTGAACATTTCGCCAAAAGATTTGCACGCGATGTCGTTCCGGTGCAAGAAGAATACTCGTGGAGTTTTACTATTGATGGAAATGTGAATTCAGGGTCGCGTTTAATGTGGAGTAATACCTCTTTAAATTATCAATCGCAGGATTTATTTCTTCTGGATGAAAGTCGTCAGGTTATCATCAATATGCGGGAACAAGACTCGTATGATTTCGATTTAGGTAAATCAAAAAATTATAAGATTTACTATGGAAACAATCTAAAAGAAAAAATCAGGCCGCAGGGAGTCGTGTTGGGTGAAGTCTTTCCAAATCCATCTTCCGGGTTAGTAAACATTCCCTTTACTGTTTCAGGTAACGATTTAAAATACCATGTGCTAATGGAGATCTATGACATGACCGGTCGAAAAATTACCTCTCTGATTGATGCCGAACTGGCTCCCGGATATTATTCAGCGGCCTGGGATAGCACTCCCGTTTCTGCTAATGGATTATATACCTGTCGATTAACTGTTACCAATGGTAATCAGCCCGAAACTCGGGCCCGAAAAATAATTTTAAGTAAATAATTATGAAAAAGCTCAACGCGATATGGATGATCACTCTGCTGTTTACCAGCCTGATCTACGGACAAAATGTGAGTTCACGTACAAACACATTTGAAGTTGACTTTAGCGACCCCAATAAGTTGGTAAACTCAACCATTCCGATAATTAACTGGATTATCCCCGTTCCTGAAACAAGTTATGTACAGGACAGTCGGTTTAATATCAAAGTTGAAGTTGAGTCGGCAAAACCCTTGAAAACTATTACTATTTCTATAAAGGAAACTATGGAAACCGCTTCGCGGGGATCTCTAAGTATTCACCCTGAAGATGGAGATCGTTTTAAATCCGTGGTAGAGAAATCACTGACGCTCATGGATGGAGAAAATCTTCTGGAGATAGTAGCCGAAAACATTGACGGAACCAAAACCATCAGCTACAAAAAGGTACATATTGGAAGTGCTTCCTTAGCCGATGCCACTAAATTGAATAGAACA
>JAEUUB010000498.1 GCA_016787745.1 Cyclobacteriaceae bacterium | reverse complement strand
TGAATGGCTCCCGAAAAGATCCAGGGATGAAATCTCTTTATAGAATGATCCCGGCCTTGTTTTAAGTTTATGATGCCTTTAATTTTCACAGGGTATTTAGTAATGTTCGCTTGACAAAAAGTAAAGTTACTTAATATATTTAGCCGGTAAATCTTCAATAATTATTGTTATGAGGGCTGCGTTTCTGATTTTTCTCACCATTGTAATTTCATCCTGCTCGGATAGCTCGCAATCCGGCTCAAATACATCTACAGGGATTGATGGGATTCCGCCTGGGGCTACGCAGGAGGAATTTGCTGATACACCCGGACTGGTAAAAGTATCCGTTAATGATAACAGCGGAAAGGTTATTGCGCATGGGCTTTATCTAAATAAAAAAAGAGAAGGTTCGTGGATTGAGTACAGTGCTACGGGTAAAATAAAATCGATAACAACGTACATGGCCGGAAAGAAGGAAGGTGCGATGATAGAACTAAATGAATCCGGCCAATTGTTGCGCCAGAGTAACTACCATAACGATTTACTAGAGGGCGAATACAAAGAGTTTAGCTATGGAACCACACTAAAGGAGGAACGATTTTATAAACAGGGCAAATTAGAAGGCACTGTAAAAATATTTTATGCGGATGGAAAAATTATGGAGGAAGGGCTCTATAAGAATGGGGTGCGCGATGGCATTTCAAAATGGTACGACCAGCAGGGGAATATGACCATTGAATACGAATATAAAGAGGGGGTTTTGATTAAAAAGTGAAAATTTGTCAGTAAAAATGAACCAAAATCAGTCGACTGGTCGTTTTAAGATCACTGGCATATCTTTTGAATTCGAGGATGGTGTTGCGTAGGATGAGAGAACTCTCAGCATTAATACAACTAAAAATAACCGAAATGCATCCTGCTTCGGTGAAACATTTTAAACTAAATTTTTTTTAGTATGAAACGATTTGGATCATTTTTGTTGGCTGCGGTAATGGGTAGTCTGATAACCATCGTGGCTTCGCAATGGCTGATGAAAGACCAGCCGAGCGGTGTAAAGATTGAACACATCAGCGGAGTACCAACCTCTCAGGTAGCCTATCAGGTAAATGAGCAAGGACAAATTGTGCCGTTGGATTTTACCGGCACCGCTGAGCGGGTTACAAAAGCAGTTGTGCATATTCGATCAACCCAGGAAAGGACTGCCTCTTCGAACAACCAGATTCCCGAGCAGTTCAGGCAATTCTTTTTTGACAGCCCGTTTGAAAATCAAGGGCCCAGACAAAGTACAGGTTCCGGGGTTATTATTAATAAAGACGGATACATTGTTACGAACAATCACGTAGTGGATGGAGCCGATGTAGTACAAGTTACTTTAAGCGATAACCGGGAGTTAAAGGCAGAAGTAATCGGGACGGATCCGGATACGGACCTGGCCGTAATTAAAGTAAATGAAAAGGATCTTCCTTATTTAGCCTTTGTTGATTCTGATCAGTCAAAGGTGGGGCAGTGGGTATTGGCAGTAGGCAATCCATTCAATTTAAATTCTACCGTAACCGCTGGTATTATCAGCGCAAAAGGACGTGATATAAACATTATCAATTCCGGTAATCCCGGTGTGAATGGCCAGCGTGGAACCCGCACTGCCATCGAATCATTTATTCAGACAGATGCTGCGATAAATCCTGGCAACAGTGGTGGAGCATTGGTTGATTTGAATGGCGGGCTATTAGGGATCAATACAGCGATTGCCAGCCCTACCGGTTCCTATTCAGGATATGGCTTTGCTGTACCTTCAAACATTGTGAGTAAAATCACAGAGGACTTAATAGGATTTGGGACCGTGCAGCGCGGTTGGATGGGCGTTGAGATCAGAAATGTGGATAATAGTCTGGCAAAACAGGAAGATCTGGCTACCAACGAAGGCGCTTATATTTCCGGTTACGGAACGGAAGAAAGTAAGAGCGCAGCCAAAGAGGCTGGTTTAAAGCCCGGGGATGTAGTTACCAAAATTGATAACACGCCTATTAAGTCAAGTTCAGCACTTATTGAGTATGTAGGCCGAAAGAGACCCGGAGATAAAATTATGGTAACGGTGGATCGTAACGGTAAAACGCTGGTGATGCCCGTTACCTTGAAAAACAGAGATGGAAATACTTCCATGAATAAGCGGGAAGAAAAACCCGAGGTAGCCGCTTTGGGAATTGAATTAGAAGATGTAGATAGCAAGGTATTAAAGCGTTTGGAAGTCTCTCAAGGAGTAAAAGTAAAAGCTTTATCGAGTGCTAAATTGAAGAGAACCGGAATGAAAGAAGGCTTTATCATTACGCATGTAGATGATGTTCCTGTTAAATCGGCAAAAGATCTGGATTCTATTATCGCGAAAAAGAAAGCAGGTGAATTAATTACCTTCGCGGGGGTGTATGAAGACTATCCGCGTGAATATATTTATGCGTTACGTATGTAGAACTAAACCTTACAAGGAATGAGAAAACTGTTTAAAAAAGGCGAGCGCGTCCGCAGCAAGATTGATGGAAAAGTGATGGAAGTGCTCAAGTACTTAAAATCGAACCTGGTAGAAGTAAGATGGTTTGATTTACAGGCAAAAGAAGTACGAACAAACAAAATTAAAGAAGACAAACTATCAAAGGCTGCTTGAAAAATAAGTGCGCAGCCAAAAAAGCCCTCGAGAATTTCGAGGGCTTTTTTTATAAAGTGAAGAAGAACAAATCCTCATATAACAAATTTGTACCTTGCAGTTTGTTATTGAAGAACCAACAAACCCGACCCTATCAAAAAATTTGACATACCTGCCTATTACCGATCTTCCATTACAGGTAAGATCAAAGAAGCGCGCAGAGTGAAAGATCTGCGCAAGCAGGACTTTACTCCAGCCATTCTTGATTTAGGCGCTGTTCAATTTATCCTTGCCCGCCATTTTGGTTTTTGCTATGGAGTTGAAAATGCCATTGAGATCAGCTACCGGGCGCTGGAGGAATCCGAAGGAAAAAAAGTATATCTGTTAAGTCAGATGATTCACAACCAGGAAGTGAATGATGATCTGATAAGCCGGGGGATTAAATTTATTATGGATACCGATGGCAGTCAGTTTATCCCCTGGCAAGAAATAACAAAAGAAGATGTTGTTATTATCCCGGCCTTTGGAACCACCCTGGAAGTTGAGCATTTGTTATTAGACAAAGGAGTAGAGGTTCAAAAATATAATACCACATGTCCGTTTGTGGAGAAAGTCTGGAACCGTGCCGAGAAATTGGGAAACGATAAGTACACCATCATTATCCATGGCAAGCCAAAGCATGAAGAAACCAAGGCTACCTTTTCGCATAGCGCCCGTGGGGGAGCCTCCATCATTGTGCGCGATATGGAGGAGGCCCAAAATCTCAGCAATTATATTTTAGGTAGCAAGTCGCGTGCTGAATTTTATGAAGAGTTTGCCGGGCGATATTCGACTGGGTTTGATGTGGATCTGCACCTGCAAAGGATTGGCGTTGTTAACCAAACCACCATGTTGGCAACAGAAACCCAGAGTATTGCCGATTTTTTTAAACAAATTATGGTTTCGAAATACGGAAACGAAAACATAAAACAACACTTTGCGGATACCCGCGACACACTTTGCTACGCAACAAACGATAATCAGGAATCCACCTATCAATTGCTCGAATCGGATGCTGACCTGGCAATTGTTGTGGGGGGATATAATAGTTCAAATACCAGCCACATTGTAGAATTGTGTGAGCGCAGGTTTCATACCTATTTTATTAATTCAGACAGCGAGATAAAATCGAAAGCGGAAATTCATCACTACAATTTTGAGCGGAAGCAAAAACTAATAACGCATGAATTCTTGCCTGACAAAAATCCCACAAAAATAATTTTAACCAGTGGTGCCTCCTGTCCGGATACGTTGGTGGATCGGGTTTTACTGAAACTTGCCGGATACTTTCCGGAAGCAAAATCTGTTGAAGCGGTTTTAAAACAGTTTTAAGACTTGTAAGCATTATTTTTAGAGATGAAAAAACTGCTCCTGCTTGCACTTATTGCCACATCGGCAGATGTTTTTAGTCAGGAGCAGCTTGATTCTATAAAGACATTAAGCGAAGTCACTATTCGTGCGTACGAGGCCGATCGTCCCTTGCTGGAAGTTTCGGCTTCCGTTGGACTGGTTTTAAAAAGTGACCTCGATCGCTTCAGTAATACGTCATTGGTTTCTGCGGTTAACGTTCTTCCGGGAATAAGAATGGAGGAAAGATCTCCGGGAAGCTATCGCTTTTCAATCCGGGGCAGTTCGCTTCGATCCCCCTTTGGGGTTCGAAATGTTAAAGCCTACTGGAATGAACTTCCGGTTACAGATCCAGGAGGGAATACGTATCTAAATCAGTTCGATGCAAATTCAATAGAACAAATAGAAATTGTTAAAGGGCCGGGATCAAGTGTATATGGAGCAGGAACGGGAGGAGTTTTACTACTCAAATCACCAAGAACAAAAATAGAAAATACTCTTACGGGATCGTGGATCAGCGGAAGCTACGGGCTGCAAAATTATCAACTGGCACTTAATCAGGGCAGCGATAAGTCGAGCCATTATCTTGGATATCAACACCAGCAAGCCGATGGATACCGGGAGCAAACCCGAATGGTACGGGACCAGATCACCAGCACCTTTCGATTTTCTATAGCCGACAAAGAAGAGTTAGAGACAGCCATTTTTTATACAGATTTATTTTATGAGACCCCGGGTGGCCTCACGCAGACAGAGTATGAAAGTGACCCGAAACAGGCCAGACCTGGCTCAGGCCCACAGCCGGGCGCGGTAGAACAGCAGGCAAGCGTTGCGCTGAAATCGTTTTATGCGGGCGTTTCGCATCAATATCATTTCTCAAAAGAACTGCATAACCGGACGGGTGTTTATGGAAATTTTGTTCAATTTGAAAATGCCGCTATTCGCAATTATGAACGCAGGCTTGAACAGAATTTTGGAATTCGCACGGTAACAGATTATTCGTTTCCCATTGCAAATTGGAATACGAAATTGCTGGGCGGTGGC
>JAEUUB010000471.1 GCA_016787745.1 Cyclobacteriaceae bacterium | reverse complement strand
ATCTTTTTGGTTTTGCACATTCGCCACTTTTATGCCGAGGCTCATTTTGGAAATCTGCCAACACAGATGTACGAGGGCAAGGAGGCTAAAGATTTGTATGGCCAGGTTGTCTTTTGGTTTGACAAAGGATGGTACGTAACTCTGTATGTAATCGCTATGGCCGCTCTCGCCTTTCACTTATGGCATGGGTTTACCAGTGCTTTTCAAACGCTTGGTCTAAACCATCTCAAGTATAATCCACTCATTAATTTCGTGGGCAAGGCTTATGCAGTACTTATACCTGCAGGATTTGCACTAATTCCACTTTGGATGTTTTTTGTTTAATCGTTATCGACTAAGTTTTTTTAAATATCTTAATCATAGATCATGAACCTAGATTCAAAAATTCCGGAAGGACCTTTAGCGGAAAAATGGACCAAACATAAATTCAATCTTAAGTTGGTAAATCCAGCCAATAAGAGAAAGTACGAAGTGATTGTTGTGGGCACCGGGTTGGCAGGCGCATCGGCTGCTGCTTCGTTGGGGGAGTTGGGGTATAATGTAAAAGCTTTTTGTTATCAGGATAGCCCCCGAAGGGCGCATAGTATTGCCGCCCAGGGGGGAATTAACGCGGCTAAAAACTATCAAAACGATGGCGACAGTGTTTATCGCTTATTTTATGATACGGTTAAAGGTGGAGATTATCGGGCACGCGAAGGCAACGTATATCGCTTGGCCGAAACCAGCGTAAGCATCATCGATCAATGTGTAGCGCAGGGCGTGCCGTTTGCCCGTGAGTATGGTGGATTGTTGGCGAATCGCTCTTTTGGTGGGGCTCAGGTATCCCGAACTTTTTACGCCAGAGGTCAAACCGGTCAGCAATTATTGTTGGGCGCGTACGGAGCCTTAAACCGACAGATCGCCAATGGCAAAGTGAAGATGTACAACCGCACCGAAATGCTTGATGTGGTTATTGTAGAGGGTAAAGCGCGTGGTATTATAACACGAGACCTGATAACAGGTAAAGTTGAGTCGCATAGTGCTCATGCTGTTTTATTATGTACCGGTGGATATGGAAACGTATTTTTTCTTTCTACCAATGCTAAAGGCTGTAATGTTACGGCCGCGTGGCGCGCTCATAAAAAAGGAGCATACTTCGGCAATCCGTGTTTTACACAGATTCACCCAACATGTATTCCGGTTTCAGGCACCCACCAATCTAAGCTTACGCTGATGTCAGAGTCGTTGCGAAATGATGGCCGGGTCTGGGTTCCTAAAAAAGCCATGCCCGGACTTAAATCAAAAGATGCAATGAATCTTCCGGAAGAAGAGCGCGATTATTTTCTTGAACGCAAGTACCCATCCTTTGGTAATCTGGTTCCACGCGATGTGGCCTCCCGAAATGCAAAGCAGGTATGCGATGAAGGCCGGGGCGTTGGTTCCGGATTGGCTGTCTTTCTTGACTTCACGGATGCCATTAAGCGCGATGGCGAAGATCAGATTCGGGCGAAGTATGGAAACCTCTTCGATATGTATCAGCAAATAACAGGGGAGAATCCCTACAAAGGCCC
Source organism: Cyclobacteriaceae bacterium (assembly GCA_016787745.1). GTDB lineage: Bacteria > Bacteroidota > Bacteroidia > Cytophagales > Cyclobacteriaceae > ELB16-189. The sequence goes on along the minus strand of JAEUUB010000471.1, from coordinate 4,203 downwards.
CATGATGATTTACCCAGCAGTGCATTACACCATGGGTGGACTTTGGGTAGACTATAACTTAATGACAACGGTTCCCGGATTATATGCCTTAGGTGAAGCCAACTTCTCTGATCATGGAGCCAACCGGCTTGGCGCAAGCGCACTCATGCAGGGTTTGGCCGATGGGTATTTTGTAATTCCCTACACACTTGGCGATTACCTGGCTACTATTGGTTGGAATGATAAAGTTGGTACCGACCATCCTGCATTTAAGGAAGCTATTGAGGGTGTTAATGAACGGGTGAATAAATTACTCTCTATAAAAGGGAAGAAGACAGTGGATGAGTTTCATCGTGAATTGGGTCTCACTATGTGGGAGTATTGTGGTATGTCGCGAAGTGAAGAAGGATTAAAGAAAGCCAAGAAAATAATTCAGGATCTTAAAACTGAGTTCTGGACTAACGTGAATGTGTTAGGCTCCCCGAACGAGCTAAATCAGGAATTGGAAAAGGCAGGCCGGGTGGCGGATTTTATTGAACTCGGTGAGTTGATGGTGGATGATGCACTTAACCGCAGCGAATCGTGCGGGGGACACTTCCGCGAAGAGTCACAAACTCCCGAAGGGGAGGCACTTCGCAAGGATGATGAATTTGCCTACGTATCGGCTTGGGAATATAAAGGAGAAGGTCAACCATCCGTTCATCATAAGGAAGAACTGAAATTTGAGAATGTTAAATTAACGCAAAGAAGTTATAAATAGGTTTTTTGGAAGTTTGACGATAAAACCACGAATCAGTCACTAATAATTTTATTTGAGATGAAGATTACGCTAAAAGTCTGGAGACAAAAAGATGCTAACAGCAAGGGTGGATTCAAAACCTATGAGCATGGTCATGTATCAAGCGACATGTCGTTCCTTGAAATGATTGATGTGCTTAATGAAGAACTGGTTAAGAAAAATGAAGATCCCATAGCATTTGATCATGACTGCCGCGAGGGAATATGTGGTATGTGCAGCTTGTATATTAATGGGCGGCCTCATGGACCCCTCCAAACAACCACCTGTCAGTTGCACATGCGGTCGTTCAAGGACGGAGAAACGATCACCATTGAGCCTTGGCGAGCTAAACCCTTTCCAGTGGTAAAGGACCTGATTGTAGACCGAACCGCCTTTGATCGCATTCAGCAAGCTGGTGGGTATGTAAATGTAAATACCGGGGGTGTGCCAGATGCCAACGAAATACCTATCCCTAAACGAATTGCCGATGAAGCCTTTGACGCAGCGACTTGTATTGGCTGCGGAGCGTGTGTGGCTGCGTGCAAAAACGCATCCGCCATGTTATTTGTGGGCGCAAAGATTTCTCAGTTTGCCTTACTTCCTCAAGGCAAGGTGGAAAGTAAAGAACGAGCAGAGAAAATGGTTGCACAAATGGATGCAGAAGGATTTGGTTCTTGCACCAATACCTATGCGTGCGAAGCGGAATGTCCTAAGGGAATCAAAATAACTAATATTGCGCGAATGAATCGAGAGTATTTAGGCGCAATGTTTAGCTCCTATCAGGTGGAAGTGCAGGGTGGGGATTAAAAGTTAGCCGCTGAGCTACTCGCTTTTACAGGCTTCCATGCCAATTCGGCCCGAGGATACGGCTTTGGTAACAGACTGGCCAATATTTCCCCCTGCCAAGATTATATCCTTTTCAGGACCGGTATCAGACAGGTGCACTTTAACACATGCCTCTATATTGATAAGTTCGGTATAAGAAATAGCGGTTTCATCAGCAAGCTGAGTTAAGAGGGTCTCACTCATTCCTGTTTTCGAATCCACCGGATTTAATAAAGCAGCTATATTGGCTCCAGGGGTCGCAAGATCTCCCAAATGCAAATGCAAGGGTAATTTAGTATTGCCCGAAGTTCCCTGAATGCTAACGAGTAGGGTAGAAGTTCCATCTCTTCTTTCCTTGATCGTTAAAGTTCCAGGGGTATTATATTGAGATCCTGGCTGAAGGACATAGGTGGACTCATTTCCTGTAAATTCACTGGTGGTTTCATTTTCCTGACAGGAGAATAAAATCAGACCACACAAAATCATCCCAATTATCTTTTTCATAACCTGCATTAGAAGTCTAAATTTATTAAAATAATCGCAAATTGTTCAACTACCGTGTTTTGCTTTAGATTTACAAGGAATCTGCCATTTGGCATGGATATGGTATATTCGTATTAACGAAATCAGTTTATATTAATTCTGTGAAGCGTTTAGTTTTTATTCTCTTGATCTTATCAGGGTGCAGTCCCTCAGTAACAAACTCATCCCTAAAGTCGAACTTACAAAACGGTAAGCCCGATTGGTTAACCTCCAAACCAGTTCAACCCAGTTATTACATAGGGATTGGGCATAGTGTAAAAGACGGTACAAATAATTATATACAATCGGCCAAAAATAGCGCGTTGGAAGATCTTGTTTCCGAGATTAAAGTAAATATATCTTCCACCTCGGTTTTGAGTCAGATTGATGCCAACAAAGAGTTTCAGGAACGGTATGAACAGATTATTCAGACTACGGTAGCTGATGAAATTCAGGAATACGAGCAGGTAGATTCGTGGGAAGATGACCGGAATTACTGGCTTTATTATCGTCTGTCCAAACAAAGATATAAGGAAATTAAAGATCAACTGAAACGAGATGCAGTAGCGCAAGGACTTGACTTTTTTACCAAAGCCAAAGAATCAGAACGCAGGTCAGAGCTCGTCTTGTCTTTAGGTTTTTATTATCAAGGGTTCCGGGCCATTGAAAAATATCTTGGTGAGCCTATCAGGATTGACTTTGAAGGAAAGGAAATTCTATTGACTAATGAAATTATTGCGAGTATGCAGTTGGTACTGGACAAAATTGAGCTAACGGTTTCCCCTGGCGAAATAATTTTGAATCGCAGATTAGCCCAAAATGATCTTGCTGTTTCAGCCAATGCGGTTGAAAAAGGTTCACGTAAAGCAATAGGGGATTTACCGCTTTCTGCTGCTTTCGAAAAAGGGGCGGGTGACGTGTTCCCGAATTACAAAACCGATCTGACGGGCCATGCAAAAATACTTTTAACCAAAATCAGTTCTCGCGATTTGGAGCAAACGGTAGCTGTTAAAGTAGATATGATGCGTTTTGCAGGACAACAGGGTTCTGATATTTATTCGATGGTAGCTGCTAAAATGGTTGTACCCAAAGCATCCGTTTTAATGAAAGTGCAACGCCCGTTGGTGTATATAAGCTCTGTTGAAAAAAGTTTAGGCGTTGAAAAATCAAATCAGCAACTGACAAATCGAATTAAAAACTATCTGGTCAATTCTGGATTTGAATTTACCGAAGACAAAGCCAAGGCAGAGCTTTCTCTGGATGTAAATGCTAATTCGGAGAAAGGAGCCGTTTCGGGCAGCATTTATATAACCTATGTCACGGCTTTAATACGGGTTTCAACAGCAACGGACAACAAGGAGATTTACGCGACTACACTCGACCGGATTAAGGGCTTTAGCCTGGATTATGAAAGGTCTAGCCAGGAAGCATATAATAAGTCGTTGGAGACCCTGGAAAAGGAGAAGTTGCCCGAATTGCTAAATGCTATTTTGCAATGATTATCTTGTTTTTTGACGTTTTTACAGGTTATTGGAGAGCTGATAAATTCTAAGTTTTACAGAGTGGCCTATTAATTGCATTATCGTAAATTGCATAACCAAACTCAAAATTGATATGAAAAAGTTAAACGTGTACTTAGTAGTGTTGATTGCCGCAGCCCTTATTGCAGGTTGCAAAGGCAAGGACAAGATTCCTGCAGGGGAGAAGGAAGTAGTAGTTCCTTGTTCAGGCCCCGATTATTTTACAACTGCCAAGTTTTTCCGATCCAACTCCATTGGCGAGAGCCAGGACCAGGTTACTTCTAAGAAGAAGGCATTAACCAATGCGCGCAACGAACTGGCACAGGCAATTAATACCACCGTTAAGACAGTTACTGACAACTATGTGAATTCCCGCGAAATGAATAACAAGGAGGAGGTTGAAGAGCGATTTGAAAGCCTTAACCGCGAGGTGGTTGATCAAACGCTTTCGGGTATTCGTACCTTGTGCGAAAAATTGGTGAAGACCGATCAGGGAACTTACAAGACTTACGTTGCGATTGAACTTTCTGCTGACGAGTTAGTATCTAAGTATAACGAGCGCCTTTCTAAAGATGAACG
>JAEUUB010000446.1 GCA_016787745.1 Cyclobacteriaceae bacterium | reverse complement strand
GTGGTAGCTCCAATTTCAGCTCCCATGTTGCAGATTGTTCCTTTACCCGTACATGAAAGAGTTTGAGCACCAGGACCGAAGTATTCAACAATGGCACCTGTTCCCCCTTTCACGGTTAAAATTCCGGCTACCTTAAGGATTACATCTTTTGACGATGTCCAGCCGCTTAATTTTCCTGTCAGTTTAACGCCAATAAGTTTTGGCCATTTCAATTCCCAAGGCATACCCGACATAACATCCACCGCATCCGCACCGCCCACTCCAATGGCAATCATTCCTAAACCTCCGGCATTCACGGTATGCGAATCAGTGCCTATCATCATAGCTCCAGGAAAGGCATAGTTCTCCAACACTACCTGATGGATAATACCTGCCCCTGGTTTCCAAAAGCCAATACCATACTTATTGGAAACGGACTCCAGAAAGTTGAAAACTTCTCCACTGGCCGTAATAGAATCTTTTAAATCCTTGGCTGCACCATCTTTGGCAAGAATCAGGTGATCGCAATGAACGGTGGACGGAACCAATACTTTTGGAATACCCCCCGACATGAATTGTAGCAGAGCCATCTGGGCTGTCGCGTCCTGCATCGCTACCCGGTCAGGCGCAAAATCCACATACGATTTACCACGGCCAAATGTCTCAATCTTTTGGTCGGCATGTAGGTGGGTGTATAATATTTTCTCAGAAAGTGTTAGGGGTTTACCCACCACTTTTCTGGCTTTGGCAATACGGCCGGGCATAGCTGCATACACGGCTTTAATCATGTCTAAGTCGAATACCATAATCGTAATTTTTCGAAGTTTTAGGAGGTGCTAAGGTAGAGAGTATTGGGTCGATAGTCAAGGGTGCTTAGTCCTGAGTATTTAGCACTTAGTCTTGAGTTTTGAGTAGGCAGAATGCAGACAGCAGGATGCATTTTTCAGCATCGATCATCCAGTATCAAGAATCCAGTGCTTACTTACTATTGATATAATTCAGGAACTCGCGTTTGGTGTTCTCATCCGCAAAGCGCCCGCCAAAAAAAGCAGTGCCCGTTTTGCTATTTGTATCGCCCACGCCCCGTGATGCTACACACATATGATTTGCATCCATAACAACGCCCACATGCTCGGTGTGTAAAATGCGCTGAAGTTCTTTGCCAATCTGTACCGTTAATCGTTCCTGTACCTGTGGCCGTTTCGCAAAATATTGCACGATGCGATTTATTTTTGAAAGCCCGATTACCTTACCACTTGAGAAATAGGCAACATGAGCCTTTCCATAAATGGGCACAAAGTGATGTTCGCAATGTGAGTAGAAGGTAATATCCTTTTCAACCAACATTTGATCGTACTTGTATTTGTTTGAGAACAGACGAGCCATCGGCCGATTTTTTGGATTCAGCCCGCTGAAAACTTCTTTAACATACATTTTGGCTACTCTGCGCGGGGTTCCTTGTAAGCTGTCATCGGTCAGGTCAAGACCGAGGATCTCCATGATTTCGCGGAATCTTTTTTCGATTTGCTCCACCTTTTCATCATCGCTCAACGCGAAGGCATCTTCCCGCAAAGGGGTATTCCATGAAGTGAGGTGATGATCATCATCAAACTCTTCGTCAAGTGGTTTAATGGGCTGGATATTCAACGAAATTTCTTTCTGTCTCATATAATTTGACTTTTAGATCGTATTGGTTATCAATGTGCTGTCTCAATATACGCCAGATCACAACCGCTATATTCTCGGCAGACGGATTAAGATTTTTGAAATAGGGAGTATCCAAGTTAAGATTTTTATGATCGAACTGCTTAAGTATATGTTCTTTAATCAAGTCGCTCAACATCTTCATGTCAAACACATACCCGGTTTGGGGGTCAGGGGTGCCCACAACTGTTACGATAAGCTCATAGTTATGCCCGTGGTAATTAGGGTTGTTGCACTTTCCGAATATAGCATTGTTCTTTTCGTCTGTCCAGGCAGGGTTAAACAGACGATGAGCAGCATTAAAATGTTCTTTACGCGAAACGGCTACTTTCATAATACCAAGATATAAACCATTTATTAGTAAAATGGTTCAGAATTTAAATTTGAGTAATCGATTATCCTTAGAAATTAGAGAAGGAGCGATCGTGATAATCAAAGGTTGGCATGGTTAAACCAAGGAAGACTTCATGCGTTGTGAAGTTTGAACCAACTGAATTATTGGTAGGCAACTCAAAGGTATATCCAAACTTAAGTTTTTCGCCTAATTTAGCTTGTAACTGTAGCCCGTAGGAATTGAAATTGCGCGTGAAGATTCCAGCCGAGTATTTCTCGTAGAAGTTTAAGTTGAAATTTAAATCCACCGATACAGGGGAGCCACTTACCCCGCGAAGGAGGACGGAAGGTTTTAACCGAATACTTTGGTTGAGATAAAATACATAGGCACCAAACAGGTAAACCGTGCGATCGTACAACTGAAATTCCTCTCCACCCGTGCTGATGCTTGAGTTTAGTAGCCTTGGTATAGACAAACCCATAAGGTAGCGCTCACTTTTCAGAATAGCGCCAGCGCCAACGTTAGGTTTTGTAACATTTTCATTTTGAAGGAATGCGGG
>JAEUUB010000439.1 GCA_016787745.1 Cyclobacteriaceae bacterium | reverse complement strand
TTCAAAAGAAAGCATGCCTCCAAATCCGCCCGGCATTTGTTTTCTGGCAATCGCGTGCCCGGGATGATTTTTTAAACCCGGATAATAAACGGCTTTAATTTTCGGTTCGCTCTCAAGAAATTTTGCAAGGCTCAGGGCATTCGCATTTTGTTGTTTAACACGAAGCACAATGGTTTTTAAACTTCGTTCCACCAGATAGCAAGACTGGGCATCTAAGCTTCCGCCAAAATGCATAGCGCTTTGCCTTATTTTTTCTGTTAGCTTTTTCGAGGATACAATTGCTCCGCAACAGATATCGCTGTGGCCACCAATATATTTGGTCCCGCTATGGGTAACAATATCTATTCCTAAGTCAAACGGATTTTGATTTACGGGGCTGGCAAATGTATTATCTATGATGGTGATGATCCCATATTTTTTGGCAATCCCGGCAACGGCTTTTAGATCAGTGATTTTCAATAATGGATTAGAGGGCGTTTCCACATAGATCACTTTTGTGTTTTTTCGAATAGCCTTTTCAAAAGTCTTCAGATCCGAAACATCCGCCATCGTGTACTCCATGCCATACCGCTCTAATTCATGGAGCGCGGCATGATGGGTTCCGCCATACAGGTCATGCTGAAATAAAATATGATCACCCGCTTTTACCATGGCAAACAGGGAGGTCATAATAGCCGCCATGCCCGAGCTGAACATGAGTCCATCTTGCCCGTTTTCCAAAGCCACTAACTTTTCTACAGCCGCTTTTTGATTGGGCGTGTTGTAGTAACGAGGATACCGAACCTCTGCGTCATAATCGTAGGCGGCTGAAGGATAGATGGGAGTAACGACTCCGCCAAATAACGGATCGCCTGCCGAACCTGCGTGAACACTTTGTGTCAGTTTGGAAGTTTTGGATTTCATTTCGTCTTATTAATTAAAGACAAATATAGAGTTGAAGTTGTTATTTCACTCTATTGTTGAAACTTAATACCTAACTGATTTTAAATCGATGTCAGACTTGGCAAATGCACGATCAAACTCTTTTTTTACCTGCAAGGCTTCATCTTTTTTCCCTTGAGAATTAAGACTTTGATAGAGGCCATAAAGTGACCAGCCATTATTGCGATATTGATTTAAGTCTTCACGAAAACGTTGTTCGGCTAGCGCTGGTTTTTTTGCTTCCAGTAATATTCCTCCCAACACCTGCCTGGTGGGGTGATACCAATCCGGAGGTTCCTGATACAATAGATTATCCTCAATTTCAACAGCACTTGTTACCAGTGCAATAGCTTTATCGTAGTTCTTTTGTTTTGCTTCTATTTCTGCTTCCAAAATGATTTCCCCAATACTTAACACGTTTTTAAAGCTGTTGAATCCACCAATGGTGTTTTCCATAAAAGGATCGGCCACTAACGTCTTGAGTTGAGCTAATTCTTTTTGAGCCTCTTTCAACTTGTTGGTGCGGGCGTATGCCATGCCTCTTGTGTAATGCCAAACCGCCTTTATATATTTTAAAGAATCTTC
>JAEUUB010000421.1 GCA_016787745.1 Cyclobacteriaceae bacterium | reverse complement strand
ACTTTCGTGCATGTCTTTATTGGTGGCCTCATTAAATTCAGGAAGTAATGGCAATTGCTATTATGTTGAGAATGGGGAAGAAGCTGTTTTAATTGATGCCGGTATTTCCAGTCGCGAAACGGAAAGGCGAATGAAGCGGCTCGGGCTTTCATTGAAAAAAATCAAAGGAATTTTTATTACCCACGAACACAGCGATCATATTGGGGGAGTGGCTAAACTTTCCAAGCGACATAAACTGCCGGTGTATATTACGCAGGCCACGCGGCTCCAGGGAAGATTGAAATTAGAGGATTCGTTATATCACACCTTTGAACCGCACAAAACGATTATCCTGGGTAATCTTTCCATCACTCCGATTCCAAAAAAACATGATGCTGTTGATCCTCATAGTTTTGTTGTGGATAGCGGGCAGGTACGCGTAGGATTTTTTACCGATACGGGATCTCCCTGCGAACATCTAATAAATAGTTTTGCGCAATGTCACGCAGCATTTTTAGAGGCGAATTATGATGAAGATATGTTGGAGCGGGGTGGCTATCCGTATGCGCTTAAAAACAGAATCCGGGGTGGGCTGGGGCATCTTTCCAATAAACAAGCACTGGCTTTTTTTTTGCAATACAGACCTGCGTTTATGAGTCACTTGTTTTTATCACATCTCTCAAACAATAATAATACTCCTCAAAAAGTGAAGGCGCTGTTTGATCCGGTTGCCGGAACAACGGAAATAGTAGTTATTCCCAGAGACCGCGAAACAAAACTCTATCATATCCGAACGTCAGGCAAGGTATTCAATCCTAAAACCTTTAAACCGCAACAGTTAAATTTGTTTCAGTAATTCAAAATTGATACAGTACCGCGTTGATATTCATACCTGCGCCCACCGAAGCGAAAACAACTTTGTTACCGGATTGAATAGATTGCTCAGGAAATTTATTTTTCAGAATCAAATCTAAAAGTGTGGGTATGGTGGCCACCGAACTATTGCCTAACCACGAAATGGTCATTGGCATTAGTTTATCGCAAGGAGCCTCTTGCCCATATAGTCTGAATAGCCTTTGTAAAATAGCGGCATCC
>JAEUUB010000397.1 GCA_016787745.1 Cyclobacteriaceae bacterium | reverse complement strand
ACTGCATAAGGTTCGCACTTAAAACCAATAGTCACATTGGGATCAGGGGTATCAAGAACCCAATTCGGTACAACTTGCTTTGTGGCTTGCAGGTTATAGGCCGCAATTTGATTGAGCACCCGACCTTTGTCAGGAATTGCTTTTGGCAGAACGACATCAAAGGCGGAAATCCGATCGGTGGCCACCAGGGCCATGGTATCCCCAAAATAATAAACGTCACGAACCTTGCCTCTGTAAAACCCGGTTTGACCGGGAAAGTTGAAATGAGTTTCTTTAAAAGCTTTCATAACCTGGAATGCTGCAAAATAGGGAACGAAAGCACACGTCCACAAGAAAAAAAATCTTATTTCTCTTCTAATAAAATACCAGCCCTGAAAACGAGGGTCTTTGTCACATTACCCACCGCATCATACTCTTTCCACTCGTTATGTTTCTTATTGGCCACGTAGGTGCCTTGCTCCTTGATTTTGCCGGTTGGATAATACTGCGTGTAAAGCCCGTGTTGCCGGCTGGCACGGTATTCACATTCCGAAAGTAATTTCCCATTCTCGTAGTAGTTCCTTACCGATCCCGTAATAAGATTGTATTTCCAGGTTTCCTCGGTGGACTTTTGCCCGTTGGGAAAATAGAGCGTACGCGTGCCGTGCAACTGGCCCGCTTCGTAGTTTTCTTTCATCCGGGGTGTTTTCCCGTCAGCTGCATAAAATGTCCAGATACCATCAGGTTTTCCATCGTGGAACGATTTCTCAAAAACAGGTTTCCCTTCCGTAGTGTACTCAATCAGTTTGCTGTCTCTGCCGTTCGGTGAGAATTGTTCTTTCGCTCTGATTTTTCCATTCGCATAATAATCTTCGTTAGTGCCAACCTTGGCACCGGATTTAAACTGATAGGAATGGCGTAAGGTACCATCCGCATAGTATCCAATATTTTCTCCATGAAGGCGCGCATTCATAAAATGTCCTTCCAGAAGTTTATGCCCCTGCGGGTCGTAGTGTATAAAGTCACCCACTTTTTCACCTTCTTTAATGGTATAAATTAATTCCAGTTGTGAGTTGGGATAATACAGTTTATAGAACCCGGCTATAAAACCATCTTTATAATTGGCTTCACTCTCCAGCGAGCCATTTTCGTAAAACGTTTTCGTAATTCCGTTTGGCTTTTGATTTTTATACGCAATTTCTTTTTGAAGCTTGCCCGAAGGGTAGTACTCTTTGATAAGGCCATCAGGTTTCCCTTTTACAAACAGCCCCTCTTGCTTGAGCATCCCGGTGGGGAAATAGGACTTTACGCTGTCCACTAACTTGTTATTCTGATAAAAAGCGCTTTGAATGGGATGCCCCTGCGGATCATAAACTTCCACAGAACCATGCCGCAAACCATTTTCATAATCTATTTTTCGGATGAGATTTCCGTTCTCGTGGTATTCGTAAAATGTTCCCCAGCGCACCCCGCCTTTAAACGTACCCTCAATCGCCAACTTGCCGGATTCAAAATATTTTCGATACGGACCGTCCAGCGTTTGTCCATCGGCAGCGGATGCAACATACTCTTCTTCTACATGCAGGTGCATGGGATCATAATACGTCTTCACGATTTTTTGAGCCTTTAAAATATTGGGACTCAGTAAAAAAAGTATCAGAACTATACGCATTGAAATAGCCAGAGGGTTACAAGAATGTAAAACGAATCGGTAAAATAGATGTTGTATGAGTTACACGCTTTCGATTACAATCGCAGAAGCACCACCACCGCCATTGCAAATGCCCGCCACGCCCAGCGATGCTTTATTTTGCTTCAAGACATTTAGCAAGGTAATGGTAATTCTTGCCCCCGAAGCCCCCAGGGGATGGCCCAGAGCAACGGCTCCGCCATTCACATTTACCCGGGCAGAATCAAGTTCCAACTTGATGTTATTGGCCAGAGCCACTGCTGAGAAGGCCTCGTTTATTTCGTAATAGTCTACATTTTTTTTATCGATGCCCGCAACTTTCATCGCTCTTGGGATTGCCAGGGAAGGAGTTGTAGTGAACCACATGGGGTCTTGCGCGGCATCGGCAAACCCACGGATTTTTGCCAGCGGAGAAATTCCTAACTCCTTGGCTTTCTCCTTACTCATAAGAATAACCGCAGCACCTCCATCATTGATGGTTGATGCATTGGCGGCAGTAGCAGTGCCCTCTTTGCCGAATACTGGCTTAAGGCCTGGTATTTTATCGAAGTTTACGTTCTTGTATTCTTCATCTTCCGCGAACAAAGTAACGTCTCCCTTTCGGCCGGTAATTTCAACAGGGATTACCTCATCGTTGAATTTTCCGGCAGCCCATGCAGCGGCAGCCCGCTTATAGGAATTGATTGCATAGGCGTCCTGATCGGCACGGCTAATGTTCATTTCTTTGGCTGTGTTATCCGAACAGACACCCATGGCACAGCGATTATAAACATCGGTCAGTCCATCATACGCGAGTCCATCGAGTAACTCCCCATTTCCATATTTGTAGCCATACCGCGCCTTCATCAGGTAATAGGGGATGTTTGACATGCTTTCGGCTCCGGCCGCAACCACAACATCATTTTGCCCCAGCATAATGGATTGCGCGCCCACCATAATGGCTTTCATACCCGAGGCGCAAACTTTGTTTATCAAGGTGCAGGGAATCGCATAGCCAAGGCCTGCCCCAACGGCTACTTGTGTAGCCGGAGCTTGTCCCAATCCCGAAGAGATAACATTTCCAAAAAATAATTCCTGAACCTGTTTTGCATCGAGATTGATTTTACTCATCGCTGCCTTCACAGCTAAGGAACCGAGTTGCGTGGCGGATAAACCCGCCAAAGTGCCTCCGAAACTTCCAATGGGGGTGCGTACCGC
>JAEUUB010000383.1 GCA_016787745.1 Cyclobacteriaceae bacterium | reverse complement strand
CGCCTGTAGAATTATCGTATTGTCTTAAACCACGAACGCCACTAGCTGCAGCACCATGGTACGTAAGCACATCATCCCATGAAATGGTAAAGTTGTAAGGGTTGCCAATTAAGTTCCAACCTGCAATTAAGTTTAATTTGTATAACGACTCGGGAGTAGAACGAACGGTGCTCCCCACCGGTAAAATAATTTTATTTTCATTAGCCTGAATAAACCAGTAGCCATTACCAGGCAAGATACTACCCGGCTTCTCTATCAGTTTTTCATTTACAAATGAGTAGAGTCGCCACTTACGGTCATCGTACTCTCCCAAGACTTTGAAAACAGATGCGGATTTATTATCTATCAATTCAAATGGAACAGAGAACAAATTATAACTTTTAATATCCTTACCTGATTTTAAATCAGGAATTTCTTTAGGGCTCGATGCAGGGAATTGGATATGTGCATATTTATTCCCTGTGGAAATTTCATTTCCATCCTTGTCTGTAACAATAAACCAAAAAGAAATCCCTAACGGATCTGTGAAATGAGATGCCGGGATTTGATACTGGATTGTATTAGTTGTTGCCAACGAAACTGCCTCTGAGCGAATGGCTGTTTCTGCGGCCGTTAAGCCTTTACTCTTAAGAATAATATTTGCTACCTCATTTATATTATTGACCACCAATGACGTTGCCAGGCCAGCGTCTCCGATTTTAAATATCTCACCAGCCGTAAATTGGGTAACCAAAAGTTTGGTTATTTTAAAATCTTCTGAAGAAGTGGTTGTAACTCCCCCAACCGATAAAGTAATTTTTCCCGTTGTTGCATCATTGGGGATGGTGACGGTTATACGGGTAGGTGTGCTGCTGGTTGCCAGGCTAGACACGTTATTAAATTTGATTTCATTATTCGCAGGGATACTGCTAAAGCCTGTACCTGTAAGGGTTACCGATCCGCCCACATGGCCAACACTTGGGGTAATGCTAGTAATGGCTAAGGGCAGACTTACAAATTCCATCTCGCTTTCAACCGTTGATCCTTCTCTTGTAACCGATATCTTCCCGGTGGTTGTGTTGGCAGGAACTTTAATAGTCAACGTGGTAAGCGTTCCAGAGACCACTTCAGCATTCGTCCCATTAATCTGAACAATCTGTTGGGTTGGAAGTGTGCTAAAACCTGTACCAGAAATGGTAACTGTTGAGCCCTCGGTACCACTCGTTGGCGTAAAAGAAGTAAGAGATAACGTTCCTGCAAAGTCAGTGAGGCTAGTGGCTGTTGTGCCATGCACAGTAACTGTAACCTTACCTATCGTGCTTCCTGTAGGCACATTGGCAACAATTACCGAGGATGTACTACTTACAACGGTGGCGGTCACCCCATTAAACTTTACAAGATTATTAGTAGCTATACCGCTAAAGCCAGAGCCAACAATTGACACCGAAGTACCTGGTACTCCAATGGCAGGGGTGAATGAATTTATGGCAAGCGGCAACACTAAGAACTCGTTTAAGCTTGAAACGTTAAAACCCCCACGCGCTATTGAAATTTTTCCAGTGGTTGCACCGGCAGGAACAGTCAGAGTTAAACTAGTAGAAGTTGCTGAACTTATGGTGGCCACAGTATTATTGAACTTAACCAGATTCTCTGAAGCAACGGTACTAAAACCCGATCCAGTAATTGTTACGGTTGAACCCACCGCACCACTTGCCGTTGAAATTGTTTTTATAGAAAGAATTGAAAACTTCTGAATACGATGATTACCATTATCAGCAATATAGCAGAAACCGTTGTTGTCTATATAGATGCCCATAGGGCTTAAGAATTGTCCATCGGCTCCTCCGGAACTACCCCACTTACCCAAAACTGTTCCATCACCAGAAAATATCTGAACTCTCGCATTTCCTGTATCTGAAATAACAACACTCCCATCTGGGCTGGTTTCAATGCTCTGTGCATACCAAATTTGCCCATTGCCAGATCCCAAAGTTCCCCACTTGCTAATAAAGCTGCCAGAACTATTAAACTTTTGAATCCTGTTATTTCCATAATCCAGCACATATACATCATTGTTCACATCCACGGCAACACCGTATGGACTGGAGAACAATCCATCGCCTGAACCATTGGCCCCCCATTGTGCTATGTACACACCTGCATTTGAAAATTTTTGGATGCGGTGATTGTTCGTGTCCGCGATATAAATGTTACCAGCTGCATCAAGAGTAAAGCCCCGGGGGCTTGAAAGTTGTCCGTTTCCAGAACCGAGAGTTCCAAACTTTGAAATAAAAACTCCGGTATTCGTAAATTTTTGAATTCGATTATTACTCAGGTCAAGCACATACACATTGTTACTCGCATCCACGGCAATCCGGCTTGGATAACTAAACTGGCCATCTCCCGAGCCAAAACTTCCCCAGGTCGAGATATATACTCCGCCACTATTAAATTTTTGAATCCGGTTATTATTAGTATCGACCACAAAAATATTTCCGTTGCTATCCGCTGCTACTCCTTGCGGGTAATTAAACTGACCATTTCCTTGAGCCAATGTTCCAAAGGTTAACAAAAACGTTCCAGCACTATTAAATTTTTGAATCCGTCTGTTACCTGAATCCGCTACATAGATATTTCCACTGGCATCAAGGGCAATACCTCGTGGGCTATTAAATTGTCCATTACCCGATCCGAATACACCCGTTTTCGAAACAAATGCAGTGACATTATTAAACTTTTGGAATCGATGATTATTTGCTTCTACAACAAAAATATTTCCGGTTGCATCCAAAGCTATTCCTTGAGCCCCGGTGAATTGACCATCCGATGATCCGGCACTGCCCCAGAGTGTACTGAAAGCACCGCCATTGGTAAATTTCTGAATCCGGAAATTATTCATGTCAACCACATACACATTTCCATTTGCATCTACGGCAATGTCCTGCGGAGAGGAAAAGTTTCCGGCTGACGAACCCTGGCCGCCCCACTTTGCTATAAAAGTTCCTGTACTTGAAAATTTCTGAATCCGATGATTCCCCACATCCACTACAAAAATATTTCCTGATGCGTCAAAACATATTCCACGCGGTGAATTGAATTGACCATCGCCATTCCCGTAGCTCCCAAATTTTGACACAAATTCACCAGACGAATTAAATTTTTGAATCCGGCTCATGCTGGCATCAGATACATAAACGTTTCCGGTAGCATCAACAGCAATTCCCTGCGGATATATGAATTGACCATCGGCTGAACCATACGAGCCCCATTGCAAAACAGGGTTGCCATTGTTGGAAAACTTCTTTATCAGTCTGCTGTCTCTATCAATCACATAAACATTTCCTGAGGCATCAATGGCAATGCCATCCACCGATCTGAATTGATCAACATTAATAGCCGCTCCGATTTTACTCTCAAAAAATTGTGCTGAACATAGGAACGGCAAAAAGACCGTGACAAGTGAGTAAAATAAGGGTTTCATGTAAATATTTTCATAAAGTCAATACCTCTTTTGGGGTATATGATAAACTTATTTAAACTATCAATAAATATGATTTTATTGATCAATATAGAAATTTAAATAAATTTAACATCAGTAAAGTAATTATCCTTTAG
>JAEUUB010000365.1 GCA_016787745.1 Cyclobacteriaceae bacterium | reverse complement strand
ATTACAAGGCGTTGCCGAAACTGCTCTCAAAGTAGTTGAAGAACAAACCAAGAAAATCCAGGAACAGTACGATCAGTTGGAGCGCACTACTGAGAATCTTAGATTGGCGGTTATCGATGCCACAAAGCAACGGAATCTGGCCATCCGGAATTTAAACGAATCAATAATTCAACGAGACAGTGCGCGGTTGGAGCGAGATCGTGCCACCCGGGAATATGTACGAGCGGAACAAGCTTTACAAAAATCGGATAGCCTGTATATGTTATCAGTGGCGCAGTCGCTGGCGGCTAAATCAGAGGGAATTGATGATCCACAGCTCGCTGGCCTTACCTCTATGCAGGGATATTTATACCATACCCAATATGGTGGCAAGAAATACGATCCTTACATTTTCAGAGGTTTGTATTATTCAATAGCCAAGTTGCAGGGCTATAATTACAATGCTGCCAAGGTACCCGGTGGACTTAAAAACAGAATGTATGCATTGGCAGTTGCTACTAAATCTACCTCATTCTACACAACAGGAAGTGACGGACGTATATTCAAAGGTGATTACTTAAATCAGGAAGTTGAAAGTAAAAGTATCTTTGAGAATAGAGGAATACCCAATAGGGTTTTGGCGCTTAGCATAGATGAGAAATATTTAATTAATGCAAGCGATTCGAGCTACATTGAAATAATCAATTTAACATCGTCTTCTAAGCCACAGCGCGTTTTGGGACATACCCGATTCGTGACCGACATTAAATTCTTACCAAACAACGCGGGCTTTATTACAGCCTCAGCAGATAAAACATTAAGGTTAACTAATCAGGAGAGCGGGCAAAGTAAGAAGATCCTTACGCTACCTTACGATTTGAAAGCTATTGATATAAGCCCGGATGGAAAACAATTGGCTGGAGTATCTTATACAGGAAAGGTAATTACCGTTGATCTTACTACCTACTCGTACAAAGAAATCTGGACAGATGAATCAACCCTAAAAATGAGCGACACAACGAAGAGTGTTAAAGTATTTAACAGAATTCTTTCGGTTGCCTGGCATCCCACAAAACCGCTTTTGGCGTTTGGTGTTGAAGCGATTAATGATAAAGGAAGGGTCATTCGCGGAGTTGTGAAATTATTCGATCTGCAGTCAAAGAAAGTGAAAGAACTGAGCGGGCATAAGTCGGGTATTGCGGACCTTGATTTCAGTCCGGATGGTTTACTATTGGCTAGTTCAGGGTTAGACAGCAAATTACAGATGTGGGTGGTTGATCATGAGGAAGACCTGCCCATTGTGATGGACAATAATAATGGTTCGGTCTGGGATGTTGCCTTTACCAAAGATTCAAGATTCCTCGTGGCCTCTTGCAACGATGGCGAAGTAAGAATTTGGCCAACGGATCCGCGAATTTTAGCTGAACAGGTTTGCCCTAAAATGGAGCGCAATATGACAAAGGATGAATGGGATAGTTATGTGGGTAAGGATATTGGGTATGAATCCACATGCCGGAGTCTTTTAATTAAAGATTTTTAATGAAAAGACAGTCATTATTTTTTGGAGTTCTTTGTTTGATTTTGTTGTCCCTGCCGGTTGTTGGACAAAACTCATCGCAATCAAAAGAAACAGATTGTGAGCAAATACTTATACAGGCTGATGATGAATTTAACGCGGGCCGGTATTATGGTATTCCCTCTCTGTTGCAAAACTGTATCGACAAAGGAAATTTTTCGAGCGAACAAAAAGTACGGGCTTACCTTCTTTTGGCACAAGCCTATTTGATTTTGGATGACCCAATTGCGGCTGATGATAGTTATCTGAAATTGCTGCGGGCTGATCCCGAGTTTGAAGCTAATATTTCCCAGCATCCCATCGATATCTATTATTTAAGCAAAAAATTTATTTCAACGCCTGTTTTTACGCCACATCTCCGCCTGGGATTGAATACTTCTTTGCCAAGAACCATTTATGATGTCAGTACCAGTGGAACGCCTTTAGATTCGAAAAACATTTTGCGCATTGGTGTACAGGTGGGCGGTGGAGTAGATTGGAATATTGATAATCACTGGAGTCTATGTGCTGAGGCTAATTATTCCTATAAAGCTTTTAAAAAACAGGATCAATATTATTTTGATCTGGATCAACAGTTTATTGTTGAGAAACAGAATTGGTTTGATATACCGATGTATATAAAGTACTCGGATGATTCAGGTAAGATAAGACCCTTTGGCTATGCCGGGTATGCTATAAACTTGTTGTTTTCTGCCCGGGGGCCAGACTGGCTTTTCAAAAATAATAATTCCGATGGAAACGGCAGTTCAAAAGAAGCAGCAAGCTCGGCAGAGGTTTTGACGTCCAAGAGGAATTTTTTTAACACATCATTAGTATTGGGGGGGGGTGTTAAATATAAAATCAGAAAGGACTTTGTATATGCAGACTTACGATACATGGCAGGTCTCACTAACCTTACAAACCTGGAGAAAAATTATTATATGGATGATGACTTTGATCCAGCGGTTACTTTTTATGCTCAGGCAAGCGACATTTTTAGGCTGGATAACCTTTCAATATCGTTTGGGTACATTCATCCAATTTACAATCCTCGCAAAAAAACAAAACCAAGATTGAGCAGTTTATTCAAAAAGAAAGTAAAAGTAGAAGCAGAAGAGACACCTTAAAAATGCGACCTGTATATTTATATTTCTTATTCCTGATACTACTTTTCTCATGTGATACGGAGAACAATTTCCCGATTCCGGAGGACAATTATTTTGTAAAATTTTATGGAGGTGAGGGTGAGCAGGAGGGAGTGGATTTTATTTTGAATGCTGATGGTTCTGTCGTTATGGTGGGTAATTCCAGAAAAACCGCCAATGATCAACAGCTGATTTATGCAGTTAAAGTGGATGCGCAAGGGGCGGTACTTTGGCAACGGTACTATGGTACGTCCTTGGCAGGTGACAAAGTAGCAAAAGACCTTGAACTTCATCCGGATGGACGTATTATCGTTTTGGGCGAGTTTGCAAGAGGCGTGAGTAACAGTGATGTATATCTTTTCTCCATAAACTCAGATGGAGTACTTCAGGACAGCGTGATCGTTGGGCTTA
>JAEUUB010000363.1 GCA_016787745.1 Cyclobacteriaceae bacterium | reverse complement strand
AAACTTGTTTTCTTCCTCGATGAAGCGCACTTGCTCTTTAAAGATGCGCCTAAGGCATTTTTGGACCAGATTGATCAGATCATGCGATTAATTCGCTCAAAGGGAGTAGGTGTATTTTTCTGCACGCAAATTACGCAGGATGTTCCGGCCAGTGTTTTGGCTCAATTGGGCAATCGGGTGCATCATGTTATCCGCGCCTTTACTCCAAATGATGTTAAGGCCTTAAAGGAAACCATTAAAACTTTTCCTAAGTCCGACTACTATGATATGGAACAGCAGTTTACCCAATTGGGAACGGGCCAGGCGTTTATTACCGTTTTGAATGAAAAGGGAATTCCTACCGAAACCGTAGTTACTCATCTTGCGCCACCAGCCTCGTTTATGGGTCCGCTCACGCCCCAGGCATATCAAGCGCAATTGGACAACTCGTCTCTTTATAAAAAATATAAAGAGTCGGTTGACCCACGAAGTGCTTTTGAAATCTTGGAAGAAAAAATGAATGGGGCAAGAAACCAGCAAGAAGCTGGACAACGAGAGAAAGATGCCCGAACAGCGCGTCCCGCGCGAAAAGAAAAAAGTACATTTGATGAAGTCCTTGCTTCTCCGGTAAGCAAGCAAATTGGAAGAGAATTGGTTCGCGGTATTTTTGGAATGCTATTTGGAAGTGCACCAAGACGAACAAGTACGCGCAGAAGGTATTAATCCACGCATGGACACGATACAATGGCTGTAAAGTATCAAGTCATCAATGTTTATTCATTAAATACTTCTTGGGGGTTATCCCAAACTTCTTCTTAAAGGCAGCAATGAAATGACTCGGGTTGTTATAGCCTATCTGATAGGCCACTTCATTCACCTGAAAGCGAGCCGAGTCTAACAGCACCCGCGAATGATCTAATTTATGATTGGTTAAAAACCCAAAAACAGTATTGCCATAAATTTCCTTGAAACCTACCTTAAGTTGGTACTCATTTAAACCGGCAATCTTAGCTAACTCTTTAAGGCCAGGGGGGGCCTCCATATGTTTCAGAATGTATTCCTTGGCTTGTTTTATTTTGCGCACGGTTTCCTGGTCATTTAAAAACGGACAACTTTCGGTATCTGTTTTCTTTTCAGAAAAGTATAACCCTAAAAGCTCCAGCACTTTACCGTGATAGTATAACCTCTCAGCATTGGCGCTAAGCGAAATGGTAAACAATTGATTAAGCACTACGTAAAGATGCGAGGGTATTTCGCGCTCATCATAAAACTTGGTCTTTACATTTTCTGGCTTTAAAAAGGGCAACGCATCGTGTGTGAATAGTCTGTGCAAACTTTCTAATGAAATCGAGAGGGATACGAAGCGGGTGAGAGGAACCAGTTTTAATTCAAAATTGAGATCTGCATCCGGGTTATAGAAAAAATAGTTATGCTGCTTTTCAATTTGCCGGCTGTAATGCGGCCCAAAACTGAAAATGGCCGA
>JAEUUB010000322.1 GCA_016787745.1 Cyclobacteriaceae bacterium | reverse complement strand
TGAAGTAACAGCACCTCAATTTGACGTGGATGCTAAGTTTCAGCAACAAGTAGCAACGCTATTTACTGCCTATGTGGAGATGAAGGATGCATTCGTTGCTTCAGACGCAGATAAAGTGAAACAGGCGTCAGGAAAAGTTGAAACAGCGATTGCGGGTATTGATATGTCATTGGTAACCGGGGCTGCGCATAATGACTGGATGATGTATCGGCAAAATCTGACAAGTAATATAAAGGCAATTCAAGCGGCTGCTGATATTGAAGCACAGCGAACTGTGTTCAAAAGTTTCTCTGACGACTTATACAAAACCATTAAGGCGTATGGTTTGGGAGGCGCTACCGCTTATTATGAATTTTGTCCAATGGCGTTCAATAACACCGGTGGATATTGGTTGAGTGATGTAGCTGAAATTCGCAATCCCTACTTTGGTGATAAGATGTTGAAGTGTGGATCGGTGGATGAAGAGCTCAACTAGGATGAAGCACGTTTATGTTTTGCTTCTGATAGGTCTGTTTACTCAATGTTCCTCAACTGATAAAAAATCAGATTCGGGAGCGAATAATATTGTGTTGACCGACCTATCGGGTAATTCAGTAAGCCTTGATTCGTACAAGGGAAAAACTGTCTTTATTAATTTTTGGGCAACGTGGTGCAAACCGTGCATTCAGGAGATGCCCACGATTGTTACCATGATGGAGAAATTTAAGGATGATAAGATTGTTTTTCTTTTTGCGAGCAACGAAGAGGTTGATCAGATCGAAAAATTTGAAAGAAAGCATTCATTTGGGTTTCATTATGTTCATGTGGATAATCTTGAAGCGTTAAACATTCTGGCTTTACCAACTACCTACATTTTTAATTCGGATGGAGATTTGAAATTTTCCGAAGCAGGTTTCCGTGCCTGGGATTCCAATGAAAATCTTGAATTGATTTCTAAAATAGTAAACAATGAAAAATAGATTCTGCATTTCAATATTCTGTTTAGTAGCATTTGCTTGTTCAGAGAAGAGAAGCTCAACGGATCAGACATCTCAAATTAATTTGATCAGTTCACCAGCGGGAGCAAACAGTGCCGAACCATTTTTATTCACGGATTCAAATGATCAGGTTTATTTATCATGGATTGAAAAGCAGGAAGGGATTAGTCAATTGAAATTTTCGAAACTGCAAGTTGGAGGTTGGACTGAACCTACCATGATTGCTACTGGTAACTCGTGGTTTGTTAATTGGGCCGACTATCCCATGATGACGACACAAAATGGAAATTATTTAGCGCATTTTTTAGATAAGAGTGGCGAGAGCACGTATGCCTATGATGTTAAGCTGGTAACATCAGCTGATGGAAAAATTTGGAACAATCCCATTGTCCTTCATGACGATAAGAAGCAAGCCGAACACGGCTTTGTAACAATTCTCCCTTACGGGGATAATTTCTTTGTTACCTGGCTGGATGGAAGAAATACAGTGATGGAAGGCATGGAGAATATGGCCGGGGATCACAGCGGTCATCATGGAGCAATGAGCTTGCGTGCCGCGATTATTGATCCCACAGGAAAAAA
>JAEUUB010000307.1 GCA_016787745.1 Cyclobacteriaceae bacterium | reverse complement strand
TTCTTTGAATTCTACTTTGATGAGAAGCAAGACAAAATATTTCTGGTTATCGACAAGTTTAATACAGAATTTTTATATGTCGAGTCGCTGACAGCCGGTATTGGTTCAAACGATATCGGGCTTGACCGAAACCAACTGGGCCGTGAACGCGTGGTAAAGTTTGATCGGAGAGGTCCTAAAGTTTTGTTAACAGAATTGAACTATTCCTACCGGGCCAATTCTACAAGCGCGGCTGAGCGTAAAGCCGTAGAAGAAGCTTTTGCGCAATCGGTGCTTTGGGGATTTACCATTGTTGTGGAAGAGAACGGACGTGTGTTGGTGGATGCCTCTGAATTTTTTATGCAAGACGCGCATGATGTAATTGGTAGGCTGCGTTCCGCGCAACAGGGTTCCTACAGTCTTGATAAATCCCGCTCGGCTTTTTATCAACCTCGCATAAAAAACTTTCCACAGAATTCTGAGTTTGAATCCACGCTAACATTCACAGGGCAGCCTACGGGTGGCTATATCCGGAGTGTAACACCCACACCCTCCAGCGTAACGGTGCGCGAACACTATTCATTTGTGCAGTTGCCAGATGCCAACTACAAGCCACGGAAGTTTGACCCGCGCGCAGGCTTCTTTAGTATCTCCTATTATGACTATGCAACTCCCATCAGCGAGCCCATTGAAAAACGCTTTATTACCCGGCACCGCCTCGAGAAGAAAGATCCGCGGGCAGCGGTAAGTGAAGCGGTAGAACCTATTGTTTATTATATGGATCCGGGTGCTCCGGAGCCTATCCGCTCAGCTTTAATGGACGGTGCAAAATGGTGGAACCAGGCGTTTGAAGCAGCGGGCTATAAAGATGCCTTTCGGGTAGAGGTTCTTCCTGAAGATGCTGACCCGATGGACGTGCGGTACAATTTAATAAACTGGGTGCATCGCTCAACCCGGGGTTGGTCGTATGGCGCTTCGGTTACAGACCCACGTACGGGAGAAATCATAAAAGGCCACGTGAATTTAGGATCCCTTCGGGTTCGGCAGGATTTTTTAATTGCGGAAGGATTGCTGGCGCCTTACGAAGAGGGTAAGCCGGTATCGAAAGAGATGGAGGCCATGGCGCTGTCGCGTTTGCGTCAATTGGCTGCGCATGAAGTGGGGCATACGCTGGGTATCGCTCACGCCTATTCATCCAGTTCAGAAAATCTGGCTTCCGTAATGGATTATCCGCACCCCATAGCCAATATAAAAGACGGTCGTATTGATTTAAGCGCTGCTTATGATGAAAAGATTGGTGCCTTCGACAAGGTGATAGTCAATTATGGGTACCAGGATTTTCCGGATGGAACCGATGAGGACAAAGCGTTGTACGACATCATTCAAAACTCCCTTAAAGCGGGCTTTACGTTTTTGTCGGATCAGGACGCACGCCCTGCGGGGGGTGCGCACCCGTATGCTCACTTATGGGATAACGGAAAAGATCCTGCCGATGAACTGGATCGGGTAATGGAAGTTCGAGCCGTTGCGCTTAAGAACTTTGGTGAGCGAAATATTAAACAAGGTGCACCCATGGCACTGCTTGAGGAAGCGTTGGTGCCCATGTATTTTTTTCATCGCTACCAGGTTGAAGCCGCGGTAAAAATGGTTGGGGGTCTTAACTATCGGTACGCTTTGCGCGGAGATGGACAGCCCATTACAGAATTGCTTACTCCCCAGCAAGAGTTGAAGGCCATTGAATCGCTTTTAAAAACAGCGCAACCTTCTGCCCTTGCCCTTCCCGAAAGTTTGTTAAAAATAATTCCACCTCGTCCGATGGGGTACTCGCATCACCGGGAATTGCTGAAAGGCAAAACGGATTTAACGTTTGATCCTCTTGCAGCAGCAGAAACTGCTTCCGACTTAACGTTTAGCATGATCTTACATCCGGCCCGTGCCAATCGGTTATTTGAACATCATTCGCGCGATGCCCGGTTGCCAAGTTTGGAAAGTGTAATCGATAAACTGATCAGCGCCACATTTAAATCGCCAGCCCGAAATGGGTATGAGGGGGCTATTCAAATGAGTGTGAGTTATGCGCTCTTTACTAATCTTGCCAAACTTGCCGTTAGCAAAGATGCTTCCGCACCAACAAAAGCCATCGCTACCTTAAAACTTGATCAATTAAAAAGTTGGCTGAAGGCAAAAGCACCTACCGATGAAGAGTGGAAAGCCTACTACGCCTATATCGTGTTGCAAATAGATCAGTTTCAGGATGACCCAGCCGAGTATAAACAGGATAACCTGATGGCAGCCCCTCCGGGTATGCCAATCGGCAGCGATGATGAAGACTATTGCAGAAATTAATTTGCTGAAGATTCCAGGTCAAGAACAACTCCGACCTGGAATTTTTATCTCAATTCTTTTTTAAAACCAATCCGCCACAGGCCTCGCACCTGATTAGCCTCGTAACCAATAGCTTTGTCTCGTGGATAGAGCCTTCGAATCAATGTATCGGTGCTAAAAGCTAATTCTTTTTCGGGTTGTCCATGGCAGGTAAGACATAAGGGTTGTGTTATAATTGCTTTATAAAAAATAACGGAATCTTCTTTTAATACAAGCCGGGGTGTAATTTCCTTCTCTTCATTCAGGTCGTTCCCAAAGCCTTTAATCAGAAATTCCTCCATCTTATCAGCTTTATTACCTGGATTCCGATACCGATTGCTTACGCGTTTTATGGAAACATGGTTAGCCTGCGAAAGCGAATCAGTAAGCGGATAGGCATTTTCGTTGCAATACTTTAAAGCATGTTCAATGCCCCCGTTTTGAATCGCTCTTTTAAGTTCACCACTCAGGGCTTCAAAAGAAATTTTAGCCAACGCGTTTCCCCGGGTTATGTACGTGCTGTCGACCGATTCAGTGTTTTGATCAATCTTGTTATTGGTGCAGGCAATAAAGCCGAAAGCAAGAAGGAAGTAAAATAATAGTTTCATACTTCAAAGATCGGAATAAAAGACTGAAGCTACCGGGTTATATTGCCTTAATGGGCGCCATCAAACCACTCTTTAAAGGCGCCTACTTTTTCGCGACTTACAATAATTTGGGGTTCCCATTTTACATGGGGCGAAATTTTTAACCGGCTGTTTGAAAAAACAACAACATCCTGAATGGCGCTTATGTTTACGATATAGCTCCTGTTCACCCGATAAAAGATCTTTGGATCCAGAATTTCATCCAGGCTTTCGAGCGTATAATCTATAATAAATTTTCGCATTTGGTCAGTGATCAGATAAACATCGCGCCCATCAGCAAAGAAAAGACTTATCTGATCAGAAGTAACAGATTTTATATGATCGCCTAATTTTACCATAAAGCGATTTTTGTAGGTCTTGCCAACGGCCGCATTCAATGTTTTAGAGATTGTTTCCGTACGTTCATCGCTCCAGCGTAATTGTGCCCCCAACGCTTCCGCTTTTTGAAGGCTGGCCGATAAATCCGTAAACGTTATAGGTTTAAGCAGGTAGTCTATACCATTCATTTTAAAGGCGTTCAGCGCATACTCGTTATAGGCGGTGATGAAGATCACCGGTTTTTCAACTTTCACTTCTTTAAAGATGTCAAGACTAACTCCATCTTTCAATTGAATGTCCATAAAGATCAAGTCGATGGTGGCTTGATGAACTTCCAACCATTGTACCGCTTCTTCCACCGACTCTACCTTGCCCTTTACTTCAATGGCTTCATTGTATCGATGAAGATAGCGCTCCAGTTTTTCTGCCGCGGGGGATTCATCTTCAACTATTAATACTTTAAAGCCGGAATTACTCATGTGTATTTATAAGTTCATCAGTTGAAATTTGGACCAGCGGAAATTTAATATAATTTTCTTTACCGGCTTTTACCTGAACAAACGGGTTCTCACTAAAAAATGTATAAGCGCGTTGTAATCGCACAAAAGCTTGTAAACTTTCTTTATGAGTTTGTAACCGGTCGTTAAGCGTATGTTGTAGCACCAGATACTCTTCGCCTTCCTCCAGGTACAGTCGAACCACCAGGGGTGATTTGTTTGATAGTAAGGTATTCCGTACTACGGCATCCAGGGTTACCAGAAGGGAGCCGGGAATGAGTTGAATCTCTTGTGTATTTTTTATTGAACTCAGAAGATTAAGCTGGTTTTGATATTTGTAGTTTAAAAGGTTTATTAATTGATGCGCAGCGCTTAATTCTTCCTCCAGACTAATCAATTCTTTATGTCGGTTTATGAGACTGTACCGGTAAATACCCGCCAGATAGTCGATTTGTTCTTCTGCGTGGTCTACGTTATGCTGTAAGGTAAGAATCAGGTTTTCTAAACTTTCATAAAGTAAATCCGGGTTTATTTCATTGCGGAAGGCAATAAAATCGGCATCCAGTTTTTCCTGTAATTTTTTCTCCTGCTGAATCATTAGTGTGTTTTCGCGATTTAAGTAGTAGTTGCTAAAGAATAAAACATTGTACAACAAACCAATTACACCATAAATGGAAAGAAATAAACTCATCTCGCTGGGGCTGATGGAAAAACCAATGACTGCGGTATAATAAAAATGAATGGATATAGCTATTAATGTCAAAGAGATGATTAATGTGCTTACAAATTGAAGCAGAATTCTGCGTCTGAGAATTTGCCGGGCCAACCATTTTTCAGAGACGGATAAGGTGAGTCGCATTGACTCAAGAGACAGGTAAGCGAGGCCGATGCAAACATAAATTTCCGCGCTGCTGAAAATATTTTTAAGATCTGTGAAATTATTATTTATAAGAAGAATCAGCAGATAGACCATAACCCCCAGCACCGGGGCCGAGAGAATTCTAAAGAGCGGCTGATGGATGAATAGACGATTCATGCAAAATGCGATGTTATTTGCGTTTGAAACGGTTCACTCTGCTCAATAGGTTTAATCACGGGAAGGATGACTGTATACTTGGCGTCATCTTTTATAATTACTTTTTCGGGTGAGAAGTAACGGTAACGATTAATAATATTGGTAAGCCCGATTTGAAAACTTACCGTTTTTTCCGAAACTGTTTTGGTGTTGCTCACCAGGATGCGTGTATTATCCTGCGCGGATATATAGACATGGAGGGGATACTCTTTGGAAATCTTGTTATGCTTTACGGCATTCTCTACAAGCAACTGCAACGTCATGGGGGGGATGCAGGTTTTGAGTAAGTTTTTCGGTAAATTAATAGTTAGGTTTAAATGTTGCTCGTAGCGAACCTGAAGCAAGAAGTAATAGGCTTTTACAAACTCAATTTCTTCCTGTACAGTAACCAATTTCTGTTTTTGGTTATCGATCACATACCGGAAGGTATCGGCCATCCTTCGGATGAATTGCTCAGCAATAAATGTGTCTTTAAACAAGAGTGATGAAACCGTATTGAGACAATTAAATAAATAGTGCGGGCTTATTTGATTTTTTAACGACTCAAACTGTAGCTCTAGCTGCAGCCTATTAAGTTGCATGCGCTCTACTTGCGTTTTAGCGTAGTAGCGGTAGGAAAAAAAGAGTCCGTAAAAAATTTCGTAAATAAAAAGGGAAATAGCCAGAAGTATGCCCAGTTTAATCATGTCCTGTTCAGAACTTTTAAGAATGAGTAATGTGGAGGTAATAACGAAGGCAATAACCACAATTCCATTTAAAAGGAACCCCGATAGAAAACGAAATAGAAAATGACTTCGCCAATGAATCCATCGATCCAATTGTTTATCAAGCCGCCAGGCAATAAAACCCGCCAGATTAGTGATCAGGGTACAGGCAAGATATTCTTCCGCTTCCAGTTGAACCGAAGGAAACCGACTATGATTGCTATAAAAAATGTAAACAAAGAATAACAACCCCAGCGTTGTACAAATCAATACCAGCGAGCCGTATTTCTTCATGCGTTCAGTTTGAAACAGGAGTAAGCGGGGTGCCATCGTGGCTTCAACCTACTCAAAAAAATTAAATTAGTACAGAGCCTTCTTGAGCTGGGTCAGTTTTCAATGGCCCGCAGCGCACGACCATAATAGGTTTCTGATTTTATATTGCGTGCTGCCGCCCGGTAGGCGTCCTTTACAGGCTGACTTGCATTTTTTACATCACGGGCCGATTGCGTTAATACTTCTGTCTTATAATGATCAGAGTCAATCTGGCTTGCTGAAGTAAGAACTGCAATTAGTTTTCCATCCGTCATGTTTGGAGCGGAAAGTGCATTACGCAGCGTTTCTGACCGATAGTGATCACTGTTCATGGTGTTTACAAATTCTACCAATTTTTTATAATGCTCTTCTTTCAAATCTTGTTTTCTCAAGAGCGTTGTAAGTACTTCGGTTCTGTAGTGATCCGATTCGATGGAAGAAGTAATGCTTAAGAGATTGGTTAACACCTGGCTATCGATTGGTTTGTCCAGCATACTCTTGATCACCTGCGTTATGTAATGATCTGAGTTAATCCCTTTTACAGATTCAACCACCCCTTGATAAGAAGCAGGCGATAAGGTTCTCTCCAACGCCCGGGTAAGAACCACCGAACGATAGTGATCGGAGTTTATGGATTTAGTTGTGTTGATCATTTCAGCCATTACGCCATCCGACAGATTATCCTGGCGAAGTAACGTGGTAAGTACTTCTGTTTTGTAATGGTCAGAACCCATTTTTGAAACGGAAATCATTATTATTTTAACACTCTCAACAGATGCTTTCTGGCTTCGCAAGGCCTCTTTGATCACTTGAGTTTTATAATGATCCGATCCCATCTTGTTCGTTGCCGTAAACATCGCTTCCGTGGATTCCTGTGTTTGCAT
>JAEUUB010000306.1 GCA_016787745.1 Cyclobacteriaceae bacterium | reverse complement strand
AATCACCCAATGGAAAGGGATAATCCGATCCTAAGACAACTCGCTTGCTGCCTTGTAATTTTAGTACGTATTCCAACATCATCGGATCGTGGGTAACACAATCTACCCAAAACTTCCCCAAATACTTTCTGGGGTTTTCATTGTTATCAAGCGCCACCAGATCAGGCCGGCAATTAAAACCATGTTCAATCCTGCCTATAGTTGGTAAAAATGATCCGCCTGCATGTGCAAACATGACCCGCAAGTCGGGGAGTCTTTCAAAAATCCCGCCAAAGATCATAGAGCAGATGGCCCGCGAAGTTTCGGCTGGCATACCCACCAACCAGGGCAACCAGTACCGTTGCATATTTTTTTCACCCATCATATTCCAGGGGTGAACCATGACCGCAAGATTCAAATTCTGACACGCTTCGAAAATAGGAAAGAAGCGCTCTTCATTTAGATTTTCATCGTTGATGTTTGATCCGATTTGCACTCCGCGCAAACCTATTTTTTTGATGCGTGTTAATTCTTTTATGGCGAGTTCCGAGTCGTGCATAGGGATGGTACCCAGACCGATGTACTGCTTCGGATATTTATCAACCAATTTGGCAATATGGTCATTTAGAAACTTCGATATATCGAGGCAATTGCGGGGTTGCGCCCAGTAAGAAAACATAACAGGGATAGTACAAACTACCTGAACTTGGGTTTGATACTGATTATACTCTTCAATTCTGACTTCGGGATCCCAGCAGTTATCTTTAATCTCCCGAAAAAACTGATTGCCCCGCATCATTTTAGCGTATCCCTTTTTATGGTGCTGTAAATAAATGAAATCGCCATAGCCAAACTTTTCGCTCCAGTTGGGCATTTTTTTGGGGAGGATGTGTGTATGAGCGTCAATTTTAAGCATTTGCTTAACGGCTAATCCGGCAAAGGTAGATATTTTACGTGCAGTTTAAATTAACAATCACTTTTAATGTAGATCTCATTTTAAATAAAGGAATCGGTTTCTCAAGGTGTTTCAGGGGAACTTTCCATCCATGTAATTTAAACAGCTCCAATCAAATAAAACCAGCTATATTTTCACGAAGAAGTTGAAACCCAAATGATATGAAGAAGTATTTCCTGATGCTTTTCTGCTGCCTGTTGATAAGTCAACTCCTGGCACAAAACCCTGACGAAATTTATAAGAAGCTTGCGGCTGTGGCCATTATTGATCAAAAGGTAATGATGCCCATGCGCGATGGTGAAAGGCTGGCTACGGATATTTACAGACCCAAAGGAAATGCAAAAGTTCCGATTGTGTTTTCACGGACGCCTTATAATTTTAATTCGTGGGTGGATGGTGAGTTACGAACCCGCACCCTAGAAACTGCGTACGAAGCTGTACAGCGAGGCTATGCCTACGTGGTTCAAAACGAACGCGGTCGATTCTTCTCCGAAGGAGAGTGGGATATTCTAGGTACACCTACCACCGATGGGTATGATGCTTTTGAATGGATGTCAAAACAATCCTGGTCGAATGGGAAGATTGGATTGATTGGTTGCTCGTCTACAGCCGAATGGCAGATGGCGGTAGCCTCCCTTAACCATCCCGCCTTAGCGGCCATTGTTGCTCAGGGATTTGGTGCCGGTGTGGGCCGGGTAGGCGACTTCTACGAACAAGGCAATTGGTATCGGGGTGGGGCACAACAAATGTTGTTTACAGCCTGGTTATATGGAACTCAGAATGATAAATTCAGACCCACCTTTCCTAAAAATATTCAGCAGGAAGATTTGGTTCGCGTTCAACGTTTTTATGACCTGGCCACAGAGATGCCTAAAGTGGATTGGGCGCAGGCGCTAAATCACCTGCCCGTTCAGGACATAATTAAAAATGTGCACGGCCAGGTAGGCATTTATGATCAAATGATTGTGCGTAAGCCAAACGATCCGGCCTGGTTTAAAGGGGGCTTGTATCACGACACTATGCCATTGAACGTACCGGGTTTCTGGTTTGTATCCTGGTACGATGTTTCGAGTGGCCCCAATCTGGCGTTGTTCAATCATGTTCGTAAAAATCCAAACGCAGCTATAGCTGATAATCAGTATTTGGTTATTGCTCCCACGCTGCACTGTGCCTTTAAGCGCGCAACAGAAAATACTATAGTGGGCGAACGTAGCATGGGCGATGCCCGCTTAAATTATGATGAACTAACCTGGAGTTGGTTCGATATGTTGCTGAAAGGAGAACAAAATGATTTTAAGAAAACCACACCTCGGGTAAAATACTTTACCATGGGTAGTAATACGTGGCAATCTTCGGAAACCTGGCCGCCACAAAATGCAGTACTGACAAATTATTATTTAAGTAGTGGCGGAAAAGCAAACACCCGCAATGGGGATGGTGTACTGGTTGCAAAAGTGCCATCTTCTGATAGACCTGACACTTTTATGTATGATCCATCTAAACCCGTTAATTCATTTGGAGGTAATGTTTGCTGTACAGGGAATGCTGTAACGGGCGGATCGTTCGATCAGTCACAAATGGAATTGCGCGATGATATTCTGGTATACACTTCCGAGCCATTAAAGGAGGGAATGGAGGTAAGCGGATTCATTAACGCAACATTGTATTTATCTTCCGATGTTAAAGACACGGATGTTACTTTAAAATTGATTGATGTTTACCCAGACGGGCAAGCCTATAATCTGGATGAAACCATACAACGGGTGCGTTACCGCGAAGGATACGAAAAGGAAGTTTTTATGGAGAAGGATAAAGTGTATAGTGTAAAACTAACTCCCTTGTCGACCAGTAACTACTTTGCCCCGGGGCATCGTGTTCGTATTGAAGTATCCAGCAGTAACTTCCCCCGATTTGAGCGGAACCTGAATACAGGGGGAAATAACTTTGATGAATCAAAAGGCGTGGTTGCCACAAATACCATTCATCATTCAAAGAAATATCCTTCCGTAATTCAATTACCAATCGTAAAAAAGTAACGGGCCCAATTTCGAGGTCATTTAACCTGGATAAAAAAACCTGGCAGAGAGTCTGCCAGGTTTGAAAGTACATACTTTCTATTTGTGGAATTACAAACTCCAGCCGGGTCTGTATTCACGTTTTACAAATTGATTAGCCTCATCGAAGTTTGTGATCTTCATATTCTTGGCATCCCACAATAATTTCTTCCTTCCGGGAAATCCTTTTTCCGTACGCATGCCATAACTGCGGATAGCCAGGTTACCCATTAAAACCGCCTCTGTGAAGGGGCCTGCATATTCGAATGGAGAACTTACTGGTATTTTTCCATATCCGGCAATGCAGGAATCTACCCATTGCGTATAGTGTCCGGCTTCACCCCCGGGTACACGCGCTATAGTTTGCGCAGGCAATGTTACCTCTTTCATGCGTGAGCTTGGCAGCAATACGGGAGGACGTTCATAATTGCCTATCAACTTACCTTTGGTTCCTTCAAAGATGTATCCGTTTCCACCATCACCCATCTTTTCATCGGGCAATAATTCATCCGGACGTTTAGGAATCAATCCGCCATCCATCCAGGTAAATTTAATGTCCCCTTTTCCATCTGTACGTGGAAACTTCAAATGAATTATAGAAGAAGCAGGGCAACTGTCTTTATAATCAGCCATAACAAAGAAGTCGGACCATGCGGTAGTTGTACTGCATTCAACTTCAGTAGGGTAGTCAATGGGAAGAATACGGAAAGCAGCATCCATAATATGACAAGCCATATCGCCTAATGCCCCTGTGCCAAAATTCCACCAGCCACGCCAGTTAAAGGGATGATAAGCCGGATTGTACTCCACTTCCTTAACGGGTCCCAACCATAAATCCCAATCAAGTTCCTTTGGTATTTCGTGTTTGCCGGTTGGGGTTGGGATACCCTGTGGCCACACTGGTCTGTTCGACCAGCATTGAACCGTGTGTACATCCCCAATCAAGCCGGCATCCACCCATTCTTTGGCCGTGCGTACAAAATCTGCGGAAGCATATTGGTTGCCCATTTGGGTAACTACTTTGTATTTTTTAGCCGCTTCTGTAAGCATACGGGCTTCATAAATGTCGTGAGTCAAAGGCTTTTGAACATATACGTGCTTGCCGCGTTGCATAGCTGCCATAGCAGCGACCGCGTGCGTATGATCAGCCGTTGAGACGGAGACAGCATCTATATTCTTTGCT
>JAEUUB010000301.1 GCA_016787745.1 Cyclobacteriaceae bacterium | reverse complement strand
TGGATTCAAGGAGGGGGCGAGGCGATCGGTCTTGCGGATTCTAAACTAGTAATTGCCGTTGTTGTCAATTTTTTCTTAGGCGCTATCATGACAGCCGGTGTTGGACTGTATGCACCGTGCATGGCATTGGTTTTCGCGCTTGGTATGTCTCCAAAAGTTGCTTTTCCAATTATGATGGGCTCATGCGCTTTCCTCATGCCGCCCGCCTCGGTAAAATTTATCCGAAAAGGTGCTTATAACAGAAAAGCTGCGGTGGCGATGGCCATTCCCGGATTGGTAGCCGTGTTGATTGCAGCATTTATTGTCAAGTCATTGCCGCTGGATATTCTCCGGTGGATTGTGCTCGTTGTTATCTTATACACGTCAGCTACTATGCTGTATGCAGCATTCAGGAAAAAATAGGAACTCAATTTACTAATTTATGTGAAGTTCTGTTTACCACCATATTAGTCTCTTTGTATCTGTATCCAACTTGCAAAAAAAATTGATCTTGTAATATTCCTTGGCCGGCAAGAATTTAAGTAACAAATGTCACGGTAATACGTCTATACCATTGAGTGTATAGTTTTTACGATTTTTTTTTCAATACAAATTAGCATGGATACAGCAATACATCAAAAAGAATTAGTTGGCACAGCCAGGATGGCGGGAATTTGGTATTTGATGTTAGCAATTAGCGGCATGGTAGGCTTTCTCACTTTGCACAGTCGCATTTATGTGGCCGATGATCCTTCCCAAACTCTTGCGAATTTAACGGAGCATGAAACCCTCGCCAGAATCCGGTTGATGTTTGAATTTCTGATTGTGATCTCTCAGGCGTTAGCTGCGGTTTGGTTTTATAAACTATTCAAAGACATCCGTCATGTTGCGGCCTGGGCCTTGGCGGCCTGGGGCATGGTGAATGCAGTTGCTATTATGATAAGTGCTATGGCTATGGGTGGAGCAATTGAAATAGCCACCAGTACTATGGCAACTAATGAAAAGATGATAATGATTCAACTTTTCAATCAGTTCATCAGACAGGCATGGGGTGTAGGAAGTCTCTTCTTTGGACTCTGGCTTATACCCATGGGCTATATTGTGATAAGTTCGGAGCGGATGCCCATTTGGCTAGGCCGGGTGCTGATTCTTGGAGGAGTCGGCTACCTTGCGAGCACGTTCATCAACTATATCGGTGTGCACCAAACCTGGCTTGAGATGCTGGTAATCCCGGCCACGGTGGGAGAGTTTTGGATGATTGCCTATCTGCTGATCTATGGAATCAGACCCGGTAAATCAGGATGTCTCACTAAATGATTTTGCTTTGGCCAGTTTATAATGACAAGAACGAAATCGCATACATACAGTTGAACTCTCATGTCTGGGTTGTTCAACGGAATCCTCTCCTGATTACCTGCATGGCAGGCAGGAGGCACATCGAGTATCGGGGTTAGGTTCTTGGTGTACTATTCCTAAATAGAAATCGATGGAGATAAAAATTGAATAGCGTCAACCTTCTGTTTATCGGCCTGATAAATGATTAGAACTAAATCCACAATTAGTATAGGGAGCTTGTAGAAATTTTATAAATTTCGAATCTGAGTTTATGTCCAATCAGAAATTTGATGGGGTATAAATAGGAATATTGTATTAACTGGGCATAAATTTCAGATGGGTCTTTTTAACTGCTATTTGCTTCGCTTGGGGTCAGTCTACTTAAATGACTCACAAATTGATTTATCCAATCTGCTGATAGTGCTTCGTTTTGAAATTGGGAATTTGATAAATCTTAATCCACGCAAAAATGAACATCGTTAATGAATTGGATTTATGAAGTATCAGCTCCCCTCGCTTATAATCTTGCTATTAGTTTCGTCTTATTTTCAACTGGCTGGTCAGGTTGGTACCGAACCCGTCAATGCTGAAACAAGACGTGTATTGGCATTGATCGAGGAGTCAGCGGCCCTGCAAAACCCTACCGAAGCATTGCGGAAAATCAAACAGGCATTTGAATATGAAAAAGATCTTTTTGATTCGGTGCGAACGGTTCTTTATCTAAAAACAGGAATCTTATACAGTAAGCTCTATGCAAATGATAGCGCTTTAATGCTTTTTAATAAAGCCCTTGTGCTGGCAAAGC
Organism: Cyclobacteriaceae bacterium; assembly: GCA_016787745.1. Taxonomy (GTDB): domain Bacteria; phylum Bacteroidota; class Bacteroidia; order Cytophagales; family Cyclobacteriaceae; genus ELB16-189. The sequence goes on along the minus strand of JAEUUB010000301.1, from coordinate 10,798 downwards.
AAAATTCTGATTGGACTTTACTGCAAGCAAACATTTACAACTACCTAGGCAACGTATCCCGGTCGTTGAGTAGTCCGCAGGCTGCTATGGAGCATTATAATAACGGGCTGGAAGTTTTGCGCAGCCAGAAATCCCGTGAAGGCTACTTAATGGAAAGCAAGCTTTTAGGTAATATAGGCGGCATATATTACGACCTTGCTGATTTCAATAAGGCACTGGAGTATGCTGAGAGAGGACGCGATGTTTCCTTGTCAAATGGCCTTACGGAACATTATCAAATGGATTATTTAATCGTAGGGTTTGCTGCCAGAGCTGCCGGACAGTATGACAAAGCACTCGAGAATAACAAAAAAGCACTATCGATGATGCTGTTGAATAAAGATTCCTCTTATCTGGCGCATACCTACTATAATGTGGCCTCTCTTCATCAATTAAAAGAAAACTTTAAAGAGGCGATTGTCAATTTTGATAAGGCTATACAGTTTGCTCAACTTTTTAATGAGCATGAAGTTTTAATCAGTTGTTTTATCGCCAAAGCCCAAATATTTTCAAAAACTAAAAGACAAGATGAAGCTTTAGCACTGGCCCTAACAGCCGAAAGTAAAGCGATTGAAAACACTTTTTTGACTAAAGTAGTGGAGGCACTTACTCTACAGCAAGAGATTGTTCGATCGCAAGGTAACTACCAAAAAGCGCTGGATATCCAAGATAGATTGACTGTGTACAGAGATTCATTATACAAAGTTCAAACTCGTGAAAACCTGGATGAATTGGAGACCAAATATGAATCGGCTAAAAAAGAACAGACCATAAAAGAACTTGCGCAGGCTAATACCATAAGAGCGCTGGAGACAAAGTCAGCCCGCCAATGGCAATTTGGTTTGATTGTATTTGTTATTCTATTGGGGATAGTGACGGTTGTACTCTACAATCGATACCAATTAAAAGAAAAGACAGAAGTTCTTTTAAATGAAAAAAATTCTCAATTACAGAAACTAAACGGGTTTAAGGATCAAATGTTTGCTGTGATTTCGCACGATTTGCGAAATCCGGTGGAGGCATTCAACACCATAATTGAAAGCCTTAACCAAAATGTACAATACGCCAGCCAGGAAGAATTGAAAGAGTTTCTGGAGAGCACACTTCAGTCCGCCAAAGACTTAAGAAGTTTGTTGAATAACTTATTGGAATGGTCCCTGGTCCAAATTGGAAAGCTTCCCTTTAGCCCGGCATCTGTTTCTTTAAAACAAATTGTAAGCGAAAGCTTAAGCCAAATTGATTCCATGGCTGCAGCAAAACAAATTCGCATTGAAAGTAGGGTTGATAGTCATTCTGTGCTAGCGGACAAGTCGATGATAAATATTATTGTTCGAAACCTGCTAACCAATGCTATTAAATTCTCCAGGCCTGGTAAAAAAATATTTATACAGTCCTTCGTGCAAAATGGATCAGTCATGCTTTCCATTCGTGATGAAGGCGAGGGTATGCTTCCTGAAGAATTATTAAAACTATTTAAGCAAGATCAAAATGTACGAAGCATTGGCTCGTCTCCGAACAAAGGAGCCGGCATTGGTTTACTCTTGTGCAAAGAATTAACGGATAGGAATAACGGAAAGATTTATGCCGAAAGTGAAGCAGGTAAAGGCAGTACGTTCTACCTTGAATTGCCATCAACATGAATCAACCCATCAAAATATTTCTTGTTGATGATCATAAACTCATTCGTGATGGTATTCGTGCCATGTTGTTAGCGAATGCAAGTTTTAAGGTTGTAGGTACAGCAGGCAACGCTGAGGAGTTCTTTTTAAAGTTTGAAGAAGTCGTGCCAGATATTTGCGTACTTGATATTCAACTGCCTGGAAAAAGTGGGCTTGACATTGCTGAATGGTTGAAAGATAAATACCCTAAAACAAAAATTCTGATTCTCACCGCTCTGAAAGAAGACGCGCCCGTTAAGCAATGCAGAGACCTTGGCGTTGAAGGAATGATTTCCAAAGATTCAGGAAGAGAAACATACCTGGAAGCCCTGGAAGCATTAAAGGCAGGGCGTACATTCTATGCCGGACAATTTACAGAGCAATTGTTAAAATCAGCGCAAGGCAAAAGCGACAAGATGGCTTCTCTTTCTGATCGCGAATTAGATTTTATAAAAGCTTTCGCGAAAGGCTTATCACATAAAGAAATAGCCGATCATCTTAATATCAGTCCTCGCACCGTTGAAGTACATAAGAAGAACTCTATGGATAAGCTCGGTTTTAAAAACGATGTAGAGTTGATCAAATTTGCTATCAAAGAAGGACTCACTTCTCTTTAGATGCCTCTAATATTCAATGGGCTAATTAGCCAATTAGAATGATTGTAAATTTTCCAATTGATTTATTGGCTAATTAAGTAGAACCCCTCATCACATTTACGGTATTTCCCTCATGTTTTTGCAATGGGCTTGAAGCCACTTTTACAGTGCCTTATTCACTAACCCCTGTTAACATGAAACCTGGAACTTTTATTCGGCCAATTGGTGCACTTACCATTTGGATTATGTGTTGTGCTGCTTTGCCAAAAACGTTTGCTCAAAGCTGGTCGCTCATGCCAGAAATTAATAATTCCCCAGTTTATGGCATTGGAGCCGTTCCTTCACCGGACGAGTTCTCGACACCAATATATGCTGTCGGCTCAGGAGGACTTATCAAAAAGTCAATTGATGGCGGGCAAACCTGGACTTCCCAAAGTTCAGGCACTACATCTACTTTGCGGGATGTTTATTTTCTGGATAAGTTCGCTGGATGGGCTGTTGGCGATGGAGGAGTGACCCTTCGCACAGCGAACGAAGGTGTTTCGTGGTCATCAACTCTCATTCCTGGCGCACCTACGCTGCATGCCATTACCAGACGTTCTTTTAATGATCCTTTGTGGGCAGTAGGCGCTAACGGGGGTATTTATAAATCTACCAATGAGGGAGTGACATGGGTTGCTCAAACTACCAATACCACACAGGACTTCCATGGGGTTGTAGCTATAAATTCTTCTTTAATTATTGCTGTAGGAACGGGTGGCGCAATTTGTAGATCAACCAATGGCGGAACAACCTGGACCACTACTATAGTTGGAGCAAATATTAATTTAAATGCCGTTCATGGTCATTCAACCGGTTCATTGATTGCCGTTGGAAGTTCTGGTGTCATTTATAGATCCTATGATTCAGGTCAAAGCTGGACCGCCCAGTTCAGTGGCACATCGAACAGTTTATTTGATGTGCATAGCTCTGTTTCCGGTGTGTATGCTTGTGGGGTTCAGGGAACAATCGTAAAGACTACAAACGGTCAGGATTGGATTGCCAATCCAACAGGGTCAACAGACCAATTGAATGCGATAGCCGTAAGAGGTAATACTATGTGGATTGCTGGATCAAAGGGCAATCTAAAAACCACGGATATAATGGGTTCGTGCGTAAGTCCTTCAACCATTATGTTAACTAGTAACCTATCTGTTTGTGCGGGGCAAAGTATTTCCATCGATGCTGTAAACTTGGGTAATTTCGGTTCTCGCATCTGGAAGAAAAATGGAACCGCGCTCTATGTGAATACCAGTTTTACCATTCACCCACGTGTACTTACCATCAACAATGTTCAGCCTACTGATGCCGGTACCTACCTGGTGGAACTGACAGGCCCCTGTGGTACGATAACCTCAAGTTCAATAACCGTTACGGTAAATGTTCCCCAGGTACCCTCAACAATAGTGGGGCCCACGGGTAATGTATCACAAAATGCCCTTATTCCGTTTTCTGTCTCGCCCATTCCCGGAGCCACATTCAATTGGGATCCGGGTGCTGGGGGATTAGTAACGGGCACGGGTAATTCCGTTCAATTGTCGTGGAATACTACAGGTTTAAAATTTATTTCGGTTACTGCCACAGGCGCTTGTGGTACATCCATTGCAAGAACTGGGTCAGTACAAGTTATTAGCTGTGCTTTGCCAGTGCAACCATCAGTCATCACAAAAAGCTCCGGTTCGGAATGTACAAGTTCAACAGCTTCCTACTCCGTTACAAACGTACCCGGAGTAACGTATGCCTGGGCAGTAAGCGCGGGAGGTACTATCGTGGGTTCCGGGAACAGTGCGAACGTAACGTGGAACACAACAACCGGATCTCGTACAATAACGGTAACACCTTCCAATAGCTGTGGCAACGGAACAGCACGAACATTAAGTGTAACGGTTGACCCAACACCCTCACAGCCTTCGGCAATTACCGGAAGCACTGCACAATGCACAGGAGTAAGTACAGCCTATTCTGTTACGAACGTACCGGGAATAACATACACATGGAATACAGGCGGGGCAGGAACGATCACAGGAAGTGGTAATTCAATTAACGTCACATGGAATTCCGCTGGCGCTAAAGTATTAACCGTTACACCATCTAATGCATGTGGGACTGGCATTGCGCGAACATTAGCGGTTACCGTAAATGCCGCTGCCTCTCAACCCAGTATTATTGCTGGAGCAAATGCCGTTCAAACGGGATCAGCTTCTCAATACAGCATAACACCAGAATCAGGTGTTACGTATACGTGGAGCTCATCACCGGCAGGTACGATCACCGGCTCCGGTAGTTCAGTAAGCATTTCGTGGCCAACATCTGGAAGTAAAACGATTACGGTTACACCTTCCAACAGTTGTGGTAATGGAACAGTTAGAACCTTAGCCGTTACGGTTTCGGATTGCGCTGCACCGGCTCAGCCAAGTATCATTAGCGGAAGTGCTACATCATGTATTGGAAGCAATGGCGCATATTCAGTTACTTCGGTTGGTGGAGTTAGTTATACATGGGATGCCGGAGCGAATGGCATTGTTTCAGGTTCTGGCAATTCCGTAACGCTTAGCTGGACAACTATCGGCACAAAGACGATTACAGTTACGCCCTTCAATGCATGTGGTGCAGGAACACCTCGTACGTTAACTGTAACAGTAAGTCAATTACCAACTCAACCTTCCGCGATAAGCGGAAGTACAACAATATGTAAAGGCACATCAGATACCTATAGTGTACCGAATGTTGGCGGTGTTACTTACACCTGGGATACCGGTGGGAGAGGGACCGTTACTGGAAGCGGTAATAGTGTAAGCATTCAATGGACAGCCATTGGCGCAAATGAATTGAGAGTTACACCTTCTACTGCATGCGGAAATGGCACCGTTAGAACGGTAGTTGTTAACGTAAATGAAACACCGTTGTCGGCCAGTGCGATTACAGGATCTAATTTTGCTTGTACCAATGTTGCTGGAACATATTCGGTTACCAATGTAACGGGTGTTAACTACGTTTGGAATGCAGGAAGTGGTGGTGTGGTAACAGGTTCAGGCAACTCTGTTTCAATTACCTGGACAACGCCAGGTGCGAAAACTATTCAACTTACGCCAACAAATACCTGTGGCAGTGGTTCAGTAAGAACTTTAAACGTTACCGTTACCGCTCCGCCAACACAACCAAGTAGCATTACGGGCAACACGAGTGTGAATGCGGGTATCACCAATACCTATTCCGTAACAAATGTACCTGGGGTAACGTATGCGTGGTCTGCTTCTGGTGGTTTTATTGCTGGTACTGGTAGTTCCGTTCAGATAACATGGGCTACAGCTGGTACAAAAACAATTACTGTTACCCCTAGCGACAACTGCGGGAATGGTAGCTCGCGTACTTTTAACGTAACAGTATCTGTGCCTTGCGTAATTCCTGGGGCACCCGTTTCGTTGGACGGTCCAACAGCATTCAATCTGAATCAGATAAGAAGATATACAGTGGGAACTTCGAGTGGTGCAAACTCACTTTCAATCTCGGTAACTCCTACAACGGGTATTACCATTACACCCGTAAGTGCCAATCAATGGGATATTAATTTTACATCGGCTGGTGAGTTTATTGTATCTGCAGTTGGGGTAGTAAATGGATGTGATAATGGCACAGGAAACGGAACTGCTACTGGACCTCCTGCCACGCTGCCGGTTTCGATCTGTGCTGGTTCTGTAGCAACTCCTACTGGATTAACTGGGCCAACTTCAGGTGTGTGTAAATTCTCAAAATCACGGTATTCGGTTAATGCCATACCAGGACTGGTATATGAATGGGTTCCATTGGGAAGCGAAGGAAGTTTTGAATACCTAAATGCAAGCAAGAGTGAAGTAGAAGTTACCTGGACGAATCCCGGTGCTCCTTCTATTAGTGTTCGCGGCCGCGATGCGTGTAATAACTTCAGTGGCTATGCAAGCCTTTCCGTAACCATGGCGGCAGCACCTGCTAATGTTTCCATATCAACATCTCCTTTTCCTCCTTATTGTGATGGCGCTAATGTTACCTACACCATCACTAACCCTCAAGGCGGAGTAACGTATAGTTGGGATTTGAAAGGACCGGGCACAGTCGCTGGGAACACTTTAAGTGCAACCATTTTAGCCACCGAAGCCGCTCGTACAATTGAAGTATTTGGTTCAAACAGTTGCTTTATAAACAGCCCTGTAAATTCAATTGGCTTTGGCGGAGGAATTCCAATTCCTCTTCAACCCGGTCCAGTCACTGGTCCTTCCTCTATTAATTTAAATACAAATGGTACCTATGCCGTAGCAGCTCAGGCCAATGGGGTTTTCTTTAGCTGGTCTGCCGGGGCAGATGCTACAATTACAGCCGGAGCTTCATTCAATACAAAAGAAATCCGGTGGTCAACAGGAGGAATAAAAACCATTTCCGTTCAGGCTAATAACAGTTGTGGCATTCCAGCCGAACGAACCTACACAGTAGTAGTAAATACTCCATGTGTGATTCCCGCAGCTCCTACCTCAGTTACCCGCTTGCACAGTGGTGCAATTTGTAAAGATGTTGCGTATGCATTTTCAGTGCCGTACATCGAAGGTGTAACCTACAACTGGAGTGCAGGTGCAGACGCAACTATTACGGGAACGAGTAATGAAAGACTTATAAAATGGTCGGCCAATGGTTCAAAAGATGTAATAGTATCGTACACAAATGCATGTGGCACATCAGCCACACAGCAAACCAGTATTGCCATTACGCCACCGCCATCATCACTTTCTATAACGGGAGACAATATTGTTTGCAACGGAACTCCTGTTAATTTCTCAGTTTCCAATGTAGGGGGTATTGGTTTTAACTGGGAGGCTCCAGGTGCAACGATTACCGGGCAAGGAAATAACTCGATATCCATAAACAATTGGCCAAACACAGGTGTCAATGTGGTGAAGTTCAAACCTTCGAATGCGTGTGGGTTTGGTCCTGAAACAACCTTATCAGTTACAGTAAATGCAGTGCCTGTTCAACCGTCTGCCATTGCTGGCGATCTGGAATTATGTCAAAACTCGTCAAAGGTTTATAGCGTAGATAATGTTAGCGGAGTTACGTACACCTGGGATGGAGGAGCTAACTCTACCATAACAGGTTCGGGAAATACACGAACCATTTCATGGTCAACTACAGGATCAAAAAACATTCAAGTTACGCCTTCCAATAGTTGTGGGGTAGGGCCTGCCAGGGTCTTAAATCCAACCGTAATTACTATTCCGGCACAGCCATCTATTATTACAGGTGCGGCATCAGTGAGTATTGGCAGTACCAACGCATACTCGGTTACCAATATAAATGGTGTAAACTACACGTGGTCATTGCCGGATAAGGGAATCCTTTCAAGTTCAGGAAATAGCGCATCCGTCTTCTGGAATACTTCCGGAAGTGCTACACTAAGCGTTACACCTTCCAATGCCTGTGGTAATGGAGCCGCCAGAAATCAAACCATAACGATTAATAAGATTGCTCAAAACATTACGTTCACATTACCATCTCCGGCCTTAACCACCGATGAAATACTATTTAGCGGAACGACCGATGCTGGTTTACCACTTTCTTATTCCAGTTCCGATAACACCGTTGGTGAGGTTAGTGGAAGTCAACTCATTATCAAGAAAAACGGAACAATCAACATCACAGCTTCTCAAGCTGGAGACAATACGTTTGCTGCAGCTATTCCTGTGGTTCGTTCGTTAACGATTAACAAAGCCGGTCAAACTATTACGTTCGATCCGCTACCCAACAAAACTTTTGGTGATGGTTCCTTCACATTGAATGCAGAAAGCACCTCTGCCTTATCGCTGAGCTATTCAAGTTCAAATACAAGTGTAGCAACCGTTTCAGGAAACTCAGTAACTATTGTTGGCGCAGGCTCCACTAGCATCACAGCCTCACAGGGAGGAAACGCGATATTCAATGCTGCCACACCCGTTGTGCGCGCACTTACGGTGAATAAGGCGGATCAGACAATTTCGTTTGAACCATTGGTTGCAAAAGGTATTAGCGATCCTCCCTTCTCTTTATCGGCAACGGCTTCTTCAGGGTTAACGGTGAGTTACACAAGTTCAAATACGAGTGTGGCTACGGTTTCGGGAAGCACGGTTACCATTGTTGGGCAGGGCACAACAACGATCACGGCTTCACAAGCCGGAAATGGAAATTACAATGCGGCATCAGCGGTTCAGCAATCCTTAACAATTAATGCGAAGCAAGGACAGACCATTACGTTCAACAGCCTACCAAGTAAAACGTTTGGTGATGCTGCGTTTTCATTATCCGCAACGGCATCTTCTAACTTACCCGTTACGTATGCAAGTTCTAATACTGCGGTGGCTACTATTGCTGGAAATACGGTAACCATTCTTGCAGCCGGATCCACTACAATTACAGCGAGTCAAGGAGGGGATGCAACTTATAATCCGGCAACATCTGTACAGCAAACACTTGTTGTCAACAAAGCCAATCAAACCATTTCATTTGCAGCGTTGGAGAACCGAGGATTGTCACAAGGTGGATTTACCTTACAGGCAACAAGTACGTCTGGTTTGCCAATTACCTTCACAAGTTCAAACACCTCGGTGGCCTCTCTATCAGGTAATTCGGTAACCGTGCATGCAACAGGCACCACGAATATTATTGCCTCTCAAAATGGAAATGCAAATTACAATGCAGCAACAAGTGTGATTCGCAGTTTAACTATTGTGGATGATTCAAATACCAGAATAATTTCAGTGAGTGGCAATCTTGATTTTGGGGATGTGGTTATACCCAACCCACTTATAAAGACCATGACCATCACCAATTCCGGTAATTCTGCTTTGTCTATTTCGCAAATAACTTTTCAGGATGGATTTACAGGTGATAAAAATTCAGAAACAATTCAGGCTGGTGCTTCCTTGCAAGTCAACATTACTTTTTTACCCACGCAAGCAATAGATTATACGGGTATAATAGCGATCACGTCTAACTCAACCGCAGGCACAGGAACAATTAACGTTTCGGGTAAAGGAGTGGTGGTAACCGCGGTGGAGGACTTAACTTATAACCAGCCAATAAATGTATTCCCTAATCCTGGCAAAGATATTTTTATACTCGAAGCCGTTGAGTTAGCCGGAACGGAAGCAACTGTTATTGATGGGGTAAGCAGGGCAGCTGAAAAAATTGATTTGATACCGATCGGTTTGCGTAAATACCAACTCAACCTTTCCCATTTAGCAGCAGGCGTTTACTATGTTCAGTTGCCCATGCAACGAAGCGTTAAAACCATTCGACTTGTTAAAATCAATTAGATGAAATATTAACATGGTTTGTCTGAAAGGCAAACCATGTTCTAAATTTTTAATTTCTAAAACTATAAACCTATGAAAGCTATAAATCACTTTGTTGTATTAGTTTTTCTATTAACCAGTATTTGCTCTTTAGAATCTTGTTCAAGTAGCGAACCTTTGGAGGAATCTGAAGAACAAATTTTTGTAAAAAAAATGGAGGGTACATGGAAAACTGCTGTGGTAACCTACGATGGGGTGGATGTCACCAAATCATTTCCGGGTCTTACACTATCCATTCTTGATAAGAGTATTAGGGTTGAGAATCCAATGCCGCCCATATGGAAAAGCACAAGTTCTTTCACGCTCAATCCTGTTGGTAATACATTTGAAGCCGAACGAAATGATGGCTTGTTGATGAACGTAACATTCCAGTCACCGCAAAAAATGGTTTTATCATTTTCATACGATGCATCTTTGCTAACAGGAAGAGTGGGGGGTGTAGTGGGTAGTTTTAGTTTTGAGTTTCTGAAGTAAGGCACGTCAACATACAAGGGTTGTATAAAAATTCAATCAACTTTTTTTGAGTTCAGCCTTTTTTAAATCGCTCTCTAGAAGTTATAAACTTGATTCCTGGATTTAGCGCAGTTTTTTTCCTGATCTGGGGATACAATACAAACTGCCTGCGCCTAAACAGGGCAGTGTGTAAGCTTTGCACCCTGGCCGAGCTGTTGCTGATCACGTAACTCAAGATAGCTACGGATGCACAACCTTTCCATCACCTACTTACTCCACGTGGATAATCACAATTTATAAGGATACAATTCTATAAAAAAGATATCTTTAGCGACCTAAAATGGCCGTTATTATGAATAGAATTATCCTTTCCTCAGTTTTGTTTTTGTGTTGTGCCCCTCAACTGGCGGCTCAGGATAACCATCGGTATCAAACTGACTTTTCAAAAGAGGAATTTTCTCAACGCAGAGAAAAAATATTTGAAGCGGTTGGCAACAATGCAATTGCGTTAATACAAGGTTCGAAGGGCATTCCGGGGTTCAGTGTGTTCAGGCAATCCAATACCTTCTATTACCTGACGGGGCTGGAATCTGCCCATGCTTATTTGCTGCTTAACGGAAAAAATAAGCGAACGACCTTATACCTGCCTCATCGCGATGAA
>JAEUUB010000290.1 GCA_016787745.1 Cyclobacteriaceae bacterium | reverse complement strand
CAATTACAAAAAAGCCATGGACAATAATGGAAATTTGTGGCGGACAAACACATAGTCTTGTGAAGAACGGGATTATAGAAATGCTACCAAAGAAGATAACGATGGTGCATGGGCCTGGCTGTCCGGTTTGTGTAACACCCCTGGGAATTATTGATGAAGCAATTTATTTAGCAGAAAAGGAGAATGTGATTTTATGTTCCTTTGGCGATATGCTGCGTGTACCGGGCTCGAAGAAGAGTTTACTTGAAGTAAAAGCTGCCGGAGCTGATGTTCGCATTGTCTACTCTCCCCTCGAGGCCGTTAAACTGGCCCAGGATAACCCAACCCGGGAGGTTGTTTTTTTTGCGGTTGGATTTGAAACCACCGCACCAGCGAATGCATTGTCTGTTGTTCATGCTCACAAATTAAGAGTTAAGAATTTTAGTATTCTTGCTTCCCATGTATTGGTTCCTCCGGCAATGGAAGCAATTCTTAGCGATCCCGAAACCCGCATTGATGCCTTTCTCGCAGCGGGTCATGTGTGTACAATCATGGGCATGCAAGAATATGAGCCCCTTGTTGAAAAGTACAAAGTCCCTATCGTAGTTACTGGGTTTGAGCCAGTGGATTTGTTGCAGGGGATACTTTTAACAGTAACTCAACTGGAAACCGGAAAATTTAAACTGGAGAATCAATATGCTCGTGTTGTGCAGTATGAAGGGAATACGTTAGCACAGAAAACTATTCGCGAGGTATTTGAAGTTTCGGATCGCACCTGGCGCGGTATTGGAGAAATACCTGAAAGTGGCTACGAGGTTAAGAACCAGTACGCATTATTTAACGCACGGAAAAAATTCAATTTAAAACAGCTACCTGTTCCTGAAAACGCAGAGTGTATTTCGGGGGCAATTATGAAGGGGTTAAAAAAACCAGTTCAATGTCCAAACTTTGGAACTTTATGCAATCCCGAGCATCCCATGGGGGCACCCATGGTAAGTAGTGAAGGCGCTTGTGCCGCCTATTATCATTATTCAAATCATAGCGCAGTAAAAGTATGAGTGATAAGCTCTCCATAAAACTCAACTGCCCCTTGCCTAAACTTGATTTTGACGTAATCACCATGGGCCATGGAAGTGGCGGATTGCTCACCCATAGATTATTGGAATCTGGAGTTTTTGATTTATTGAAAAATGAATTCCTAGATCAGCAACATGACGGAGCCTATCTTGACTTACACGGAAAGTATGCCTTCTCAACAGATAGTTACGTGATTTCACCCGTTTTTTTTCGCGGTGGAAATATTGGGGAACTCGCAATAAATGGAACAGTTAATGACCTATCCATGTGCGGAGCGATTCCTAAATTCCTCTCATTAAGTTTTATAATCGAAGAAGGACTTAGCATGAAAGATTTCTGGGAAATACTTCTCGGAATTAAGGTTGCCAGTGAGAAAGCAAGTGTTAAAATTGTTACCGGTGACACCAAAGTGGTGGAGCGGGGCAAAGGCGATCAGATTTTTATTAATACAACAGGTGTGGGGATTGTTCATCCCAAAGCAAACATTCATCATAACCGGATAAAACCGGGCGATAAAATAATTTTAAGTGGAAGTATGGCCACCCATGGCATTGCTATTTTATCGCAACGAAATGGATTGGAATTTGAAACAGCTATTGAGAGTGATACGACTAACCTTAATCACCTGATAAAGAAAATTCTCGATGAGTTTGGAGAGAACATTCATTTTTTACGGGATCCAACACGGGGAGGTGTTGCTACTGTGATGAATGAATTGGCAGAACACGCAGCTCTTGGAATTCAGCTCGTTCAAAGAAACATTCCAGTGGATGAACAAGTGGAAGGAGCTTGCGAAATGTTGGGGCTTGACCCACTCTATGTTGCCAATGAAGGATTGTTTATTGCCATTGTAGAGGCGTCAATAGCAGGTTCTGTTTTGGAACTAATCAAGGAAGACGATAAAGGAAAAGAAGCAGCCATTATAGGAGAGGTTACCCCAGAGCACCCCGGGCAAGTGGTAATGGCCAGTCGTATTGGTGG
>JAEUUB010000272.1 GCA_016787745.1 Cyclobacteriaceae bacterium | reverse complement strand
TAAGTTCTATCTGGCAATTTGCTTTCTTAAAAATTCCCGCATTTTTTCGGTATCGTAATTTCGGGTACCCACCACTTTCATGGCAATTTTTCCTTCCTTGTCAATTACAAAAGTTGTTGGAATAGAAGGTACCTGAAGTTGCTCAGCCAGATACCCGGATGGCATAAAAATAGGGAAGGTGTAGTTATTCTTACTTACATAACTTTCCACTTTAGGCAGGGCATTGTCTTTATCAATTGAAAGCATAACAAATTCAATGGGCTCACCTTTCATTTTATCGTAAAGTTTTTGAATGCCAGGCATTTCTGCTTTGCACGGTCCGCACCAGGTGGCCCAAAGATTTAGAAAAACCACTTTGCCTTTGTACTGTTCAAAAGGTATTTTATCGCCTTGTAAGTTCTTTATGTAGAAGTTGTAGTCAAAATTGGCTTTTGCAGATTTCTGCCCATCCGGATTTACATTTAGGGCACCTGATTTTAGTGCGAGGGTTTGCGACAGGTACGCTACACCCCCAAACAAGCCGGTTACTTTCAGCATGCCAATGATCATTATAGCTATTAACCCTGTTTTAAGGAGGCTTAGAAAGGCTTTCATAAAGTGGTAAATTGGCTTGGTTATTGAAATGTGGTTGGTCAAATGTCCCTAATTTTAATAACTTCGAATAATTTTATTAGTTAAAATGTCTAGAAAAGGTGCTTTAATCTTCGCCTTGCTTTTCCTGCAAGTAACGCTTGCCATAGCTCAGAAAGTCAAATACAAAGATTTGATTGAGTTGTTGAACGCCAAGCAGTATGAAATGGCCGAGCCATTTCTAAAACGCTACTTAAAAGATAATGATGATAATGCCAGCGCCTACCTGTACATGGGCATTATCTATCAGGAAAAGTCGCTGCAAAATGACCTTCTTAAGCAAACGGAGGCCCTGATTCTTAATTTGGATTCCGCGATTTTCTTTTATGAGAAGGCGCATCCAATGATCACCGAAAAGGAAATCAAAAAGAATGATGAAAATTACCAGATGTATACCCGGAGAGACCTACGCACAGGAGAGTTTGGCATCAAGCAATCCGATGTACAGCTAGATCTTGAAACACGTACCAAGGCGCTTAAGGAAAAACGGGATAAAGTAAAGCCTCTGAAAAATCATTTTGTTCAGTCCGAAAAATTGTATCTCCGATCGATGGATTTCTTTAAGGCGATTCAGGAGAGATTTGCCAACGAAAAGGAACTGTTTCTTCGGTCCGATGATCAGCTCTTGGTTGAACTCAACAATCTC
>JAEUUB010000531.1 GCA_016787745.1 Cyclobacteriaceae bacterium | reverse complement strand
TTGTGAAAGTTCTATGGAACGCCTGAGTTCTAATCCATAATCCGTTTCTTCCATCAATCGGGCTTCCACTTCTTGAATAAACTCTTCGTATTCAATAGGATTTAAATCAAACATCCGCAAAGCAATGGGTTTTACCATGGCCAGATCAGACTTAACACTATTGCCCACCCCGGGGTATTGTACTTTTACAGCTAGTTTCTTGGTACCTAACACCGCTTCGTGTACCTGACCCATAGACGCTGCATTCCGCGCCTTCTTATTGAATTGATCAAAAATCTGGTCGGGGCGTTTTTTAAAAGCCTGTTGAAATGTATTTACCACAAGTGGATAAGAGAGCGGAGGTGCACTATACTGGGCCAAGGTGAATTTCTGTTGATAAGCCGTAGGAAGCAAGCTCCTGTCCATGCTTAACATTTGAGCTACCTTTAAGGCACTACCCTTAAGCTCACTTAAAGAATTATAAATGTCGCGCGCATTGGCTTCATGCAGTTCATCCCGGCCAAGGGCAGGATTAATTAATTTCTTGCTGAAATGTTTCAGGTAATTGGATCCGAGTTTGGCGCCTGTGGTAATAAAACGACCCGCACGCTGAGCTTTTGTAACAGGAATGTAAGTGTGTTCCTTTATGTCTTTTCGAGTATTCAAGGTTTAGTTCGTTTTATTTTGAAACATAAACCGGGCAAAATCAATAGCCGTATCCACGGCTCCTTTGCCGATGAGGTCGAACGTAAGATTTACGGATTTTTCTATGGCTACATCGGTCTGTTCAAAGTTAGCGCTGTTGTCCCCCTTCCAGAAGTGCAAAAGGAAAGCGAAATGAACCCAAAACAATTGTGGATATCCGTTATCGATCAGCGGGCGGGTAGCCACCTCGCCCTTGGCTCTGCCTTCGGCAATTCGTTGATTAAAAAATTCTGCGAATATTTTATGGAAGTCTTTCAAATAACCAGGAACCACCTCAATTTTTCGTTGTCCCAGTTTGTAAATCATATAGCTTCGTTCTGACTTAAATCGTTCAAACAAGGCAAAATAGAACGAAAGCACTTTCTCACGGCTTGTAAATTCAGAGAACGCCTGATCGGAAGTAAGTTTTGTAACCACCGATTCGATCAGTTCTTTCCAGATAATACGATCCAATCCCTCGAACGAACCGGCCACCTTGTAAAAATCATCCTCGCTCAATCCGCAGTCGAAGCAAAACTTAAACACCGATGGCGGTTGTTTGCCCGCTTGTAATACATAGCCGATATAATCATCTATGATTTTTTGGGCCGACTTTCCATTCGCCTTTTGCTTTGTTTTTTGAGTATTCTTCATAATGATTCTTTAACATCTTTTATGATCAATTTGTTTGAAATCCGATAGAAATCCTGGTAAAGAAAATAAACCGGTAAACGTAGGTTCAAGGGCCACTGCGAAATGCAGGCAAAAAACTCATCCCGATCCGGAAGGAGTTTTTTTTACAGATTCAGTAAAATTAAATTCCTAAATGCGCCAGAAATTGCTCTTTCTTATTTCTTAACCTGGCAAACCTGTCGGGATCCATTTTTTGCAGTTGGCGGACCATCATACTCATGCGCGGGTTCCGTGCTAAATCTTTTTGATGCTTGTAAATGAACATCCAATAAAGACCATCCCAAATCTCACACCAGTCACCTTTTTTATAGTTGCTCATTTTAAGAATATAATTGCTCCCGCTTATATAAGGTTTAGTGGCCATTAAGCCGCCATCCGCAAATTGACTCATTCCGTAGATGTTGGGAACCATCACCCAATCGTAAGCATCAATAAAAAGTTCCATAAACCATCTATACACTGCATTGGGGTGAAAGCCGCATAAGAACATGAAATTGCCCAATACCATCAATCTTTCTATGTGGTGACAATACCCCGTTTTCAGTACCTTTCTGATAGTCGTATCAACCGGTTCAATGCCCGTGGTTCCATCGTAGAACGATTTTGGAATTGGTCTGTCAAAATTCCAATAATTCTTGGTTCGCTGGAAACTTCCTTTAGCCCCATATACCCCGCGTATGAATTCGCGCCAACCAATCAATTGCCGAAGAAAGCCCTCCAATGAATTTATAGGAATGGCGTGTTTGGCGGAGTATTTTAAAACCGCTTCAACAATTTCACCTGGGGTTAGCAAGCC
>JAEUUB010000257.1 GCA_016787745.1 Cyclobacteriaceae bacterium | reverse complement strand
GGCAAAGCCGCGCTCTTAAAAATGGGTGCCGAAAAAGGATTCGAAGTAGACACCACCGAGTCAGCAGATGTTTTTACCGAAGAGAATTTAAAGAAATACAATGCGGTACTTTTCTTAAGCACTACCGGAGATGTTTTAAATCAGGCGCAGCAAAATGAATTTATGCGATTCATTCAGGCTGGGGGCGGATACATGGGTATTCACGCGGCAGCGGATACGGAGTATGACTGGTGGTGGTACGGAAAACTGGTAGGCGCTTATTTTTTAAGTCATCCGGAACAACAGGAAGCAAAATTTGTGAAGGTAGCGCCCTTTGGCGATGGAATGAATTTACCGGACGAGTGGATGCGTAAGGATGAATTATATAATTACAAAAAGATAAATCCTGAAATTAATGTTCTCTATAAATTAGATGAGACCTCATACAAGGGTGGCGAGAATGGGGACAATCATCCCATAGCCTGGTATCATGACTTTGACGGAGGCCGTTCTTTCTATACCGGCTTGGGACATACCGATGAGTCGTTTGTAGATCCCTTGTATCTGGATCATGTTTATCAGGGATTAAAGTATGCTATAGGAAAAAGAAAGCCCGATTTCAGTAAGGCACGAGCGAAAAAGGTACCCGAAGAGAACCGTTTTACTAAAGTAGTGTTAGGGTATAATTTAAATGAACCCACGGAGATGGCAATTCTGCCGGATAGTCGAATTATTTTTATTGAACGCAAGGGGGCAGTAAAACTGTACGATCCTAAAACCGATTCGATTTCTGTAATCAACACATTCAATGTAGGTACAAAGTTTGAGGATGGCATGCTCGGTATAACTACAGATCCTGATTTTGAAAAGAACAATTGGGTTTACATTTTTTACTCGCATCCAGAGCGATCAGCAAACGTATTATCCCGTTTTGTGTTTGATGGATCAAAAATAGATCAGTCTTCAGAGAAGGAAATGCTGGAGGTGGTTACACAACGAGAAACGTGTTGTCATACAGGCGGATCATTAACGTTTGGGCCCGGCAAAAACCTATTCCTCTCCACCGGAGATAATACAAGTCCTTTTGAGTCGGATGGTTTTAGTCCTGCTGACGAACGGCCGGGTCGGGCTCCATTCGATGCGTTGAAGTCTTCGTCAAACACAAATGACTTACGCGGAAAAATTTTGCGTATTCATCCCGAACCCGATGGATCCTATACAATTCCTGAAGGCAACTTATTCCCGAAAGGAGAAGATAAAACCCGACCCGAAATTTATGTAATGGGTAACCGCAACCCGTATCGAATCTCCGTTGATCAGAAAACGGGCTTTTTATACTGGGGAGAAGTGGGCCCCGATGCAGGGAATGATGGCCCTGAACGTGGCCCTCGTGGTTACGATGAAGTGAATCAGGCGCAGAAGCCCGGATACTTTGGCTGGCCTATGTTTGTAGGTGGTAACTATGCCTATGCAAAATTTGATTTTGAAAAAAATACTGTAGGAGCAAAGCATGATCCGAATAAGCCCATGAATACCTCACCAAACAATACGGGTAAAACGGAATTACCTCCGGTGAGTCCACCCTTTGTCTGGTACCCCTACGCAGAGTCACCCGATTTTCCGCTTGTAAAAACCGGAGGCCGAAATGCCATGGCGGGCCCGATTTATTATTCTGAAAACTATAAAGGGAAAGCTGAGGCCTTTCCGGATTATTTCGATGGCAAACTATTGATGTATGACTGGATGCGAAACTGGATGCGTTTAGTTACCATGAATGAGAAAGGCGCGATCATGGATATTGAGCCCTTTATGGATAATATTCAATTCAACAATACCATTGATATGGCCTATGGCCCGGATGGGAAATTGTACACCCTTGAATATGGAACCCAATGGTTTGCGCAAAATATGGATGCCCGCTTATCGCGGATTGATTATAATGGAGGCAATCGTCCGCCACAAGCCATGTTAAAAGCCGATAAAGTTTCCGGAGCTACTCCTTTAACAATTAATTTTTCAGCAGGAAATAGTGCCGACCCTGATGGAGACGCTGTAACCTATGAACTGGAAATAAAAGGAGAAGTTCTTAAATCGGAAACAACAGATTTCAGCTATACCTTCGATAAACCGGGAATTTATCATCCGAAATTAATAGCAACAGATTCAAAGGGATCCAAATCAAATACAGAAGTAACTGTTATTGCAGGTAACGAACCTCCAGCCATAGAGGTAACTGTAAGTGGAAATCCCGAGTACTTCTTACCGGGTGGTGGAATTGATTATAAAATTTCGGTAACGGATAAAGAAGATGGATCAACAGCCGATGGCAAGATACCCGCCAACCGTATTCTTACTACCTTGGATTTTCATCCGCAGGGCTATGACATGACTAAAATTGCGCAAGGCCATCAACGCTCCGAATTGCCGGGCAAATTGTTAATTGCGGAGAGCGATTGTAAGTCATGCCATTTAACCGATCAAAAATCAGCCGGCCCAAGCTATCGCGAGATAGCCAAACGCTACGCCAAAGATGTTAAAGCAACGGATGTACTGAGTGACAAAATTATGAATGGAGGATCGGGAGTTTGGGGGGAAGTAGCCATGGCGGCTCACCCTCAATTAACGAAAGCTCAGACAACTCAAATGGTGGAGTATATTCTTTCTCTGGCAAACGAAGAAAAGATAAAAAGTTTACCGCTTGCAGGTAAAGCAAACTTTGCGGTGGTGCCACCCCCGGGACCAGCCGCTACATCCGCGTACGTTCTTACTGTAACCTATGAAGACAAGGGTGCCAATGGAATGCCTTCCTTATCCACAACAAAACAAGTTTTCTTTAAAGCGCCTATTCTTGATGCTACCCATGCTACGGATTTAACGGGAGGGTTGAGGAAATCGAGTGCAGCGGGTTTCAATTTTCTGGATAATGTTAAACACAATTCATCGGCTACCTTTAAGGATGTTGACTTATCGGGTGTTGGCAAACTTAACTTAGTAGTGGTTGAGCAGACTAGTGCTAAAAGTGGTGAGGTAGAAATTTGGTTGGATTCAAGTACAGGAAAAAAACTGGGAAGTGTAAATTTTGCGAATGCACCTAAAATAGAAGTTCAGTCTGGAATTTTTATGAGACCCGGGGGCATTTCAATATCCGGTGTCTCAGGTAAACACAATTTAGTGCTTGTATTTAAAAATGATAAAGCGGGAGATGGTGATTTATTCATCTTCAATCAGGTGTCGTTGGCAAAGTAAAACTTCAAGTGTAATAGTATGAAGCGCAGAAAATTTATTCAGACATCGGCTATCGCAGCGGCAGGAATGCTTACGCTTCCCTCTTTTTTTGCGGAGGCAAAAGGGAAGAAAGCCATTGGCTTGCAGTTGTATACCCTGCGGGATGTAATCATGAACGATGTAAAAGGCACGCTCGCTGCCGTAGCCTCGTGGGGATGTACAGAAGTGGAAACCTATGGGTATGCTGATGGTAAATTGTTTGGAATGCCTGTGTCTGAATTTAGTGCATACTTGCAAAGCCTTGGGATAAAGGTGGCAAGTGGTCACTACGGAATAGATTTACTTTCCGGTGATTGGGATAAAGCGTGTGCCGATGCTCAATCCATGGGACAAGAGTATGTGGTTGTACCTTGGTTAGATAAACAGTATTACAGTTCGTTGGATGAGTTGAAGCGCACGTGTGAAAAGATCAATAAGGCTGCGGTGGTGGCAAAAAAATATAAGGTAAGAATGGGTTATCATAACCATGCTTTTGAATTTGAACAGGTGGAGGGAAGAGTAATGTTTGATGTAATGTTGGAGGAATTGGATCCTAAACTTGTTGGTATGGAAATGGATTTGTACTGGGTGGTAAACGCTAACCAGGATCCTATAAAATATTTTGAGAAATACCCGGGGCGATTTGAATTATGGCATGTCAAGGATATGGACAAAAATAAAAGGGAGAACAATGCGGATGTGGGTACGGGCTCCATTGATTTTGTTAGCTTGTTTAAAGCCGCTAAAAAATCGGGCCTGAAGAAATTCTTTGTGGAGCAGGAGACCTATCCATCGGATCCTATGCGCAGTGCCGAAAATAGTATTAAGTACATGAAAACTATTCTTTAGAATTAATTTGTAAAGGAATAAAGAGGCGCTTACTATTCCTTACCGCGCGGCTATTATCTTTTAAAATCGAGTTAATCTTCTATTTTTTGAGAGTACAGATCACACAATGGTTAGACTTTTACTTTTAATAGCCTTAGGCAATTCTTTCTTTTTGCAAGCGCAGGATATCACTCAATCAGTGGCAGGAAGAATAAAAGATGCGTCTACGTTTGCGGAACTACCCGGAGCAAGCATCTCTGTTTTTGAAGGAAGTGATTTAGTCACTGGAGTTTCAGCCGATCCGGCCGGACAATTTAAATTGACTTTGGCCCCTGGCAGGTATCGGATTGTGGTCTCGTTTACAGGGTATGTCACATACGAAAATGAATTGCTGGTTATTGCCGGGAAAATGCGCGCCTTAGAGTTCTTGCTCGAAGAATCACCTACACTATTAGCGGAAGTGGAAATAAGTCCCGAAAGTATTTCAGAGCCGGGGGTTACGTCCCTTTCAATTGAAAAAACATTACGTGCACCCGCTAATTTTTTTGATCCTGTGCGCATGCTTACTTCTTACCCGGGGGTAATAACTGCCAACGATCAGGCTAATTCAATCATCGTGAAAGGGTATTCTCCCAACGGAATTTTATGGCAACTGCAGGGCCTGGATATTATTAATCCTAACCATACAGCCAATGCAGGTACGCTCAGCGACAAGCCAACGGCCAATGGGGGGGGCGTGAGTGTTCTGAGTGCTCAGGTACTTGATCGAACGGACTTTTACTCAGGGAATTTGCCGGCCCGATATGGAAATGCGTTGGCGGGTGTAATGAATATGACGCTGCGTTCGGGTTCTACAGATAAAATGGAATACACGGCACAAGCCAGTTTGATAGGACTGGATCTGGCAGCGGAAGGGCCACTCAATAAGAAAAAAGGAAGTTCCTTTCTGGTTAACTATCGGTACTCAACGGTGGGCTTACTTTCGCAACTGGGTGTTGATTTCGGGGATGAGGCCATCGGATTTCAGGATATTTCCTTTCATCTGAATTTCCAGGGAAAGAATTCATCAAATCTGTCTGTCTTTGGTTTTGGAGGTTTAAGTAAAAATGAGTTTGATGCCAAACCAGAAAGTGAGTGGGAGGAAGAAAAAGATCGGTATACAATTGATTATGATGGCAACGTGTACGGAGTTGGATTTGTGAATCAGTTTAAGCCGGGTTGGTTGTCACTCAGTCTTGGGGCGTCTCTTTCGGGACAGGAACAAAACCGTGTTTCGCAGGGTACAACAGTGCCTTATCCCGCCATTTATTCAGAAAGCTACTTTTCAGATCGCTTGTTAGTCTCCTCCTTTATAAAAGGTGTGCATAAAATAAATAAAGGATTGATTGAGGCGGGTGTTGTAGCTGATTACCTGGATAATGATATGGACGTTTCAACAATTACGCCACTATACATTGATTCATTTTATCCTAACGCCTCCGGACGGGTTAACGGAATGCTTTGGCAACCCTATATAAATTGGACTCAATATATAGGGAAGTTTACATTTAACGGGGGCATGCGCTATGTTAACTTTGCCTATAATAAAAGTGAAGGCTGGGAACCTCGCTTAAGCATATCCGGAAATTTGGATAATAATTCATTTACACTTTCATATTCGGCTACCAGCCAATGGCAGCAGGTGCAAACGTATATTACATATTCAAACAGTCAATTAGGCTTTACTAAAAGCAATCAATTTGCATTTGAATGGCGAAAGAAGTTTAATACGAACATCAATGTGGTTTCTTCGGTTTATTATCACCAACTAAACAACGTACCAATTTTGTCGGGTAGTGCTAACTATTCGCTGATCAACCAATGGGAAGATTTTCCTCGGGGGAATTTGGTGAGTGAAGGGCGGGGTAAAAACTATGGATTGGAAGCGTATGTGGAAAAACGCTTTTATGGCAATTTATATTTTATCATTTCCGGATCGGCCTACCAGTCGCTGTATCAGAATGGCGAGGCCTCATACCGCGATTCGAGATTTAACGGAAATTTTACCAGTAGTTTCCTGGCCGGAAAGGAATGGAAAAATAATAATAAAACGTTTGGTGTTCACGCGCGCGTGCTTTATTCCGGAGGGTTTCGGCAAGCACCAGTCGATGAATTTGCCTCTTCCCTTTTGGGTACAACAATTTATGATCTGTCTCAAGGGTATCGGATTCAGTTGCCCGATTATTTTCGACCCGACCTTAGGGTTAGCTGGCGGAAAGATAAACCGGGTTATACCCGTACACTTTCCATTGATATTCAAAATCTTGCCAACTATCAAAATGCAGCCTTCATCTATTATGATACTTTTCTGCAGGATACAGTAACAAAATATCAGCTAGGCATTATTCCGGTAATTGCCTATCGAGTCGATTTCTGATAAAAATCATTTATTTCAAACGTTTGCGAACTTCATTTTGAGGTCAGCACTTCTTACTTTTGCTGCGGAATAAACCCCACTATCCAATGACAATTACTGATGATAAAACCTATGCCGTATCGAACAGCGGTTTGCTTGCCTGGGTCCATGAAGTTGCTGATTTATGTACGCCCGACCGAATCCTATGGTGCGATGGATCTTCAACGGAATACAATACCCTCTGCGAAGCACTTGTGGCTAAGGGCACATTCATTAAACTCAATCCAAAAAAGCGACCCAATAGTTTTGCATGCTTCAGCGACCCCAGTGATGTGGCACGTGTGGAAGACCGCACCTACATCTGCTGCAAGCGAAAAGAAGATGCCGGGCCTACCAACAATT
The DNA here is from genome assembly GCA_016787745.1 of Cyclobacteriaceae bacterium. GTDB lineage: Bacteria > Bacteroidota > Bacteroidia > Cytophagales > Cyclobacteriaceae > ELB16-189. Next base: position 5,860 of record JAEUUB010000257.1, on the reverse strand, counting down.
GGGTGGATCCCAAGCAAATGATGCAAACACTGCATCCACTGCTTAGTGGTTGTATGAAGGGTCGCACCATGTATGTCATTCCGTTTAGCATGGGGCCGGTGGGTTCCGATATTTCACAAATAGGTATTGAAATTACTGACTCCGAATATGTGGTGGTAAACATGCACATCATGACACGCGTAGGCAAGCGTGTGATTGATGTGCTTGGCGCGGAGGGTGAGTTTGTAAAATGTTTGCACACCGTGGGTGCCCCTCTGGAACCGGGTCAACAGGATGCCAGGTGGCCCACGAATGCTACCACAAAATACATTGTACATTTCCCGGAAGACCGTTCTATCATTTCGTATGGTAGCGGCTATGGCGGTAATGCCTTATTAGGCAAGAAGTGTTTTGCCTTGCGGATTGCTTCTGTAATGGCCAAAGAAGAAAACTGGTTGGCGGAACACATGCTGCTGCTGGGTGTTGAAAGCCCGGACGGACAAAAAAATTATGTGGCCGCAGCTTTCCCCAGCGCCTGTGGGAAAACAAACTTTGCCATGTTAATTCCGCCAAAGGATTTTAATGGTTGGAAAATAACTACGGTGGGCGATGACATCGCCTGGATAAAACCCGGCAAGGATGGAAAGATGTATGCCATCAATCCCGAAGCCGGCTACTTTGGTGTAGCCCCAGGCACCAACGAAAAAACAAATCCCAATGCAATGGCTACCATTGCAAAAAATACCATCTTCACCAATGTGGCGATTACCGAAGACAATGATATTTGGTGGGAGGGCATGACCAAAGAGCCACCAAAAAATTTAACAGACTGGCGAGGACAGAAATGGGATTCTTCGTCAGGGAAGCCAGCAGCGCATCCCAACGCCCGCTTTACAACACCGGCCCATCAATGCCCGTCCATTGACTCCGATTGGGAGAACCCCGAAGGCGTGTTGGTGAGTGCTTTTATTTTTGGAGGTCGAAGAAGTACTACTATTCCACTCGTTTACCAAACCAGTAACTGGGCGTATGGGGTTTACCTGGCTGCAACCATGGGCTCAGAAACAACAGCCGCAGCGTTTGGCGAAGTAGGGAAGGTGCGGAGAGATCCGTTTGCTATGCTGCCTTTCTGTGGTTATCACATGGGCGACTACTTCAATCATTGGTTACAGTTTGGTCGCAACCTGCAAGCACCTCCGCGCGTGTTTGGTGTAAACTGGTTTCGTAAAGATGCCGAAGGAAAATTTATTTGGCCGGGCTTTAGCGATAACATGCGCATACTAAAATGGATAGTGCAAAAAATCCGGGGCGAGTCCAATGCGGTGGAAAGTCCGATCGGATGGATGCCTACCTACGATGACATTGATTGGACGGGCATGGACTTTACCCCCGAACAGTTTGAAGCCATTATGGATATTGACCGCGAAGAATGGAAAGCTGAGTTGCTGCAACATGCCGAGTTGTTTGAGCGCATGTACGACAAGCTACCGAAGGAGTTCATTTTCATGCGCGAGTTACTGCTCTCCAGCTTATGGCGCTCCCCCGCCAAGTGGCGCTTGGAGCCCGAACGATTTTAAGTTACAAGGACTTTTTAATAAGCTACTCTCTCATCGCGGCATGCCTTTGCCGAAGCTTCACTGCGCGAAACGCTTCGTGTAGCGTGGCGGTTACGCGCAGGCAGGCCCACGAGCCGCGATCTCATTTATAATAAGTTTAAAACCTTTGGGCGTGTCCCTGCGGGTCGGGCTTTACGCTACAATCTTTTTGCATTCTCTCTCCAAGGCAGTATCAAAAAAAACTACTGTCATCGTGTCCTGCCTTTGCTGATAAGTAAATAGTAAGCGTAGAGTCCTGAGGCAGAAACTCTGCGATGGGATAAAAACATAATGACTGCAAATTGACTGCTTTTAACCGCATTTGTGAAGTAAACCGCAGGGTGCAATCATAGCCGCGCAAAAAATTCACACTAACAAAAAACTTAACCCCGGCAGAAAAACGCCATAAGCCTGATTTACAACATAAATATTCGGCATTTTCTAAGGAATCGAAATCTATTGCGACTAATAGAATAGTTAACTAAATAGTTGCATGGAGCAAGAATTCAAGGCAATGGTTGCGAACAATCACCTTCTCATTTATAAGGTTTGCAGGATGTATTGCAGCACTGAGGCTGATGTGCAGGATTTGTATCAAGACATTCTGATTCAACTTTGGAGGGCTTTCCCTTCATTTAAGAGTGAATCTAAAGTATCAACCTGGATTTATCGAATAGCCATCAACACCAGTATCACTCAGTTTAGAAAAAGCAAGCGAATACCAATGCATGAATATCTAAGTGACCAAATGGCAAAAACCATCAGCAACCCTGAAAGCAAACAAGAAGATATTGACCAGTTAAATAGGGCAATTGCCTTACTGGCAGACATAGAAAAGGCAATTATTCTACTTTATCTGGATGAATACTCCTACAGAGAGATTGGGGAGGTTATAGGAACTTCGGAATCAAACATTGGATTCAAAATCAATAAAATAAAGAGCAAACTGAAAGAAAATTTAAAGCAATAATTATGAATCTGGACGAGTTTAAAAAACAATGGAATAATAGTTTATCGGCTAATAAAAACTTCAGCAGGAGGGGCAATGAATTAGATGTAATCTTTCATAGCGCCTTTGAAAGAGTAAATCAACTTGCCAAAACTACCAAATTCTGGTGGACTGTTTCCGCTATGGGTATTGGCCTTGTTTTCATTCTTTTATTGGTCATGGCTTTGCTATACATGTGGAATCCTGAATTACTTGATAGCTTAAAGAATGCGGTACCTGTTTTAGTACTGTTGCCTGTCTTTGTAACAGCGGTTGGGTTCCTGTATTATAGGCAGGCACGTATTTTTGATGTATATAATTGCAATACGTTGTCAAACGCACTTCAGCAGTCTATCATTCGTTTCAGGAATTGGTATCAGCTATCCGTTGTCACTTTTGCAATCCTTCTCGTACCGGTGTATTTTCTTTTACTTACTGGCATATCATATAGGTTTGATGTTGCCCTATCTCAAAATACAATTTTTGCCATCGCGGCATCACTGACCATACTTACTTTAGTATTAAACCATCTCCACTATAAGCGAACTTATTTTCATTGGATAAACCAGCTGAAAAACAACATTGATGAGTTAGGTAAATAAACCGTTAGATGTTGATAGCTAGTAGTAAGTAATGAGTAACTATTTACAGACTTCTTTTCTTCTCCGCAAGAGTCTCCCGCCCCGGGGACTTTGACGGAAACAGGATTTAAGAAGCATGAATAATTCTTGAATTTTTATACCTTAGTATTAAATCCAAGATTGTATGGTCTTAAGATCTGGCACCAACTATAGAGAAGGAGTAACTTTAAATCAGCACTATGAAAACCTACCCGATTCTTCTCTCAACCATTTTAATGGGAGTAATTTTTTCTGGGTGTAAAGAGAGTGATGCACCGAAAATTGTCACAGTAGGTAATTTGATCGTAGAGACTACTATCACTGCCGATGGATCGGGTCTTGTTACGTTTAAGGCCACCGCAGATAATGCAACTAAGTTTACGTTTTATTTTGGTGAAGGGCTCGATGCCCCATTGACTATGGTCACAGGGAATTCATCACATATGTACCTTTCTTCAGGCACATACTCGGTTAGAGTACAAGCCTATTCAGCCGATAATCTAAGTGTTGAGAAAACGTTTAATGTTACCGTCCACGTAAATGAACTTCCTATCTCAAACATGGGCTATGTTTCGCCTACTAGCTATGCAGGCTTGTCCCTTGTATGGGAGGATGAATTTACTGGCGATCAACTAAACTTGGCCAATTGGAATTATGAGATCGGTCCTTTTAACAACGAACTTCAATATTATAAGCAAGAAAATACAACGGTGAAAGATGGTTATCTGATCATTAAAGCAAAAATTGAAAAGAAGGAGGGCAAAATATACACCTCTTCACGCCTCACTACGCAAAATAAAAAGACATTTAAGTACGGGCGTATCGATATCCGGGCTATGATGCCAAAAGGAAAAGGGCTCTTTCCTGCACTGTGGATGTTGGGCTCTACTTTTTCAACGGTTGGGTGGCCCAAGTGCGGGGAGATTGACATAATGGAAACGATTGGAGGCGGAGGCCGAGACAGTGTGACGTATGGAACCGCTCATTGGGAATTTAATGGACAGCATGTTTCCTACGGAGGTCATAAAGGCTTGCAGGATGGTAAAGTTTTAGGAGATCAGTTTCATGTATTTTCCATTCTATGGACTCAGACTGAAATCAAATGGTATATCGATGATGTAAAGTATCATACAATAGATATAACGCCAGCGGATTTGGTTCCTTTTACAAAAGACTTCTTTTTTATTTTCAATGTAGCAGTAGGCGGTGAATGGGCTGGAAGTCCGGACGATACTACTGTTTTTCCGCAACGCATGGTTGTTGACTATGTACGCGTATTCCAATGATTATTTGATCGCATTAACCTCTCTTATTGCAACAGGTCCACGGCCTGACTGATTAATTCACTTACCAAACTTTTCGGGTAGTAAGACCCAACTTCACAAGGCGAGGCTTTAGGTAGACACTGCGAGGAACAAAAAAAGGCTCTTATCGTTCCCAAAATTTAGGAGGCTCAATACCCAGCGATCTCAGGTAAACATACCCCTGGCCGCGATGGTGAATTTCATTATCAATAATGTAAAATAAAGTCCAGTAGATTTTTCCTTCCCACATACCGAAAGCTTTGTCGTTTTCCTGCAGGCGGCCTTCGGGTATTTGGGGCCACAAAGTGTTAATTTCTTCGGTTGCTTTGTCCCACATGGCCAGAAGCTCCTGTTTTGTCTTAGGCGCCTTGGGGGCTTCATACTTTGGCCACTTTCGGGTTACAATGCCTTCCATGCTGGGGGCTGCCATTCCTATCATTTCCAGGGCCAGCTCAGCAAAAGTGCGCATGCCGCCAACGGAATAAGTGAAGAGTTTATCTTCCGGGAAAGCCTCTATCACTCTTCTTGAAAGATTTCGGTGTCCCTGCCAGTGTTCAAGAAGTTGGGCTATGGTTAATGTTGGAGAATCGTTGGTGATTTTCATGTGTTTATATTTATTTGATTAAGGTCACATGGAATGGTCTAAATAATCATTTCGGTTGGTTGAAAGAATTTGCATGACCATTTCATAATGCTTTTTTAGTGTTTGATTATATGCATAGATACGCATGCCCGGTGACAGCCCTATGTCAGCATTAAAAACTGTTTTAGAATTATTTTTTAAATTCCTTTAGAAGTATTTTTATTAAATACTCTTAAACTCATCGTTATGAATATGAACCGAAAGGAATTTGTAAAAGCTGTGGGATTAGCTGGTGCAGGTTTAATACTGGCTCCAGGAGCAAAGTCTTTGCCCATGGAGGCCGTTAGCAAAGCATCCACCCAATCATTCGATTTAGGAATTGCTTCCTATACTTTCCGAACTTTATCATTGGATGAAACAATCGCAGCAACTAAGCGATTGGGAGTATCAAAACTTGCGTTAAAGAGTATGCACATGCCGTTGGATGCCAGCCCACAGGTTATTAAAGCAATGGCTCAAAAGGTAAGATCGGCCGGGATTGATCTCTATGGAGCCGGAGTTATATACATGAAAACCGAACAGGAGGTGAATGGTGCTTTTGAATATGCAAGACACGCAGGAATAAAAATGATTGTCGGGGTACCCAACCATGAATTTCTTCCTTTAGTGGAAAGGAAAGTAAAAGAATATGATATAAAAATGGCCATTCACAATCATGGACCTGGGGATGAACTTTATAGAAGTCCGACCCATGTGTATGATCGGATCAAGACCCTTGATAAACGAATTGG
>JAEUUB010000237.1 GCA_016787745.1 Cyclobacteriaceae bacterium | reverse complement strand
CGTATTAACGGCCCGCAGCGGCCGCGCAGCCTTAAAGCATCGCGCTGAACTTTTAGGACATCAGATCGAGGGCGAAGATTTGAATACGCTCTATGAAAACTTTTTGGTTGTTGCAGACGAAAAGAAAGAAGTAACCGATGCCGACCTGATCGTTTTAATGGCCAGCATGCCGGTGCTAATGAAACCCTAGAAAAATAGGTCGCAATTTCTAAAAGACTTTTCCTAATTTCACTTTATGAAAAGTCTAATGAATTACGGATTGAGTTTGCTTCTTGTAGCAACCAGTCTTTTTGCATCCGCCCAACAAATAGGGTTGCAGTTATACAGTCTCCGCAACCAAATTCCTAAAGACGTGCCCGGGTCACTGGCACTTGTTAGTAAGTGGGGCATTAAGGAAATTGAAGGCGGGGGTACATACGGCCTCACTCAGGAAGAATTCAATGCACTCTGTAAAAAGAATAACCTAAAAATGATAAGCATTGGAGTGGGGTTCGATGAGTTGGAAAAAGACCCGGCCGCAGTGGCGGCAAAAGCAAAACAATTTGGAGCCAAATATGTAATGTGTTCATGGATTCCACATACCGGAGATGATTTTACGTTGGCCGATACCGAAAAAGCAATATCAGTTTTTTCAAATGCAGGAAAAGTTTTAACAGCGCAAGGCATTTCATTTTGTTATCATATTCACGGTTACGAATTCAGGCCGTATGAAGATGGAACGCTCTTTGATTTGATGGTGAGGAAACTTGATGCCCAATACGTGAACTTTGAAATGGATGTGTTTTGGGTAAAACACCCAGGGCAAGATCCCGTAGCCTTGCTAAAAAAATATCCCGGTCGTTTTCCGTTAATGCACTTAAAAGATCGCAAGCCCGGGACACCAGACAGTCAATCGGGTCATGCCGATGTGGAAACCAATGTTGTATTGGGAACCGGTGATGTAGGTATCAAAGAGATAATGAAAATTGCTCGTCAAGTAGGCGTAAAACATTTTTTCATTGAAGACGAGTCCTCGTATGCGGTGGAACAAATTCCACAAAGCCTTACATTTCTTAAATCGTTGAAATAATTTTCTTACCACATAGGGCACGGAGAGATCACAGATAACTAGCTTTGGTTTGTGAGTAATTTCTTTAAGCAGGTGTACAGAAAGCTGCGCAAGGTGTTCTTCCTCTTGTTTGTAGCGAAGCTTATTTATATCGTGCTGCTGCGATGGGTTAATCCCCCCATAACCATAACACAACTAAGCAGTTGGATTGAAGGCAACGGACTGAAACGTGACTATGTTAACCTGGAAGATATGTCGCCCAACATTCGGTTGGCCGTGATGGCTTCTGAAGATCAACTCTTTCCCGACCACAATGGATTTGACTTAAAGAGTATTCAAAAGGCACTCGAGAGCAAGAAGAAAAGAGTTCGTGGCGCCTCCACCATTAGCCAGCAAGTAGCCAAGAATGTATTCCTATGGCAAGGCCGAAGTTGGTTTCGAAAAGGGATGGAAGCTTATTTCACCTTTATGATCGAGTTGTTCTGGAATAAAGAACGAATTTTAGAAATGTATCTCAATGTGGCTGAAATGGGGAAAGGAATTTTTGGTATTGAAACTGCTGCACAAATTTATTTTAATAAACCTGCACAAAAACTTACCCGCACGGAAGCAGCTATGATCGCGGCCTGCCTGCCAAATCCAAAAAAATACCGGGTTAAGCCGCCCTCCAACTATATCAACCGAAGATATCCGTGGATTTTGAATCAGATGAAAAACCTGGAGGCCGATGAGGATGTGGAGAAATTATTAGAACTGCCGAAGCTTGTTAAAAAAAAGAGAAATTGAGAAATACATAATTGGTCATTGAAAATACCATGGGGATCGGGAAATTCATTCACAAGAATATTTATAAGAATATTCGTAGGAAATATCAGTAGCAAATTCATACTTTTTAATCCAAATCTGACCTCCATTACGCAAAAATGTGTAACAATACCAATCCTCATCGTTGCCCTTCGAGATATCCACTGCAGCAATCATATTGTTTCTATTGTTACCAAACCAGAATTGTGTAGCGTACCCTTCACCTCTGCCAAGGGGATACCGAACAGCATAGTCTCTAAAAACATTTGGGTTTGCATCATGAGACATCTTACTGGTAAACTGCCACCTCTGATTGTTAATAAAACACATCCCATCCACTGCTTCTACAGCAAATCTTGTATTATTACCATTCCTGTACTCCCGTAAAATGTCAAAATACCCCTCACTCAAATAAACAGAGTCCTTAGGATTGGTAACAAATAATTGATTATTGCTATTCGTAAAAGTAATTTCGCCATCTTCAAACAACTCAAATAAAACTGTCACTTCTAACTCCTTATAATCAAAAGAATACCTGCTTTGAATATCCAAATTAACAGAGCGCTGTATGACTACTTCTTTGATTTTATCTTCCTCATAACTCATAGTAACGGTTTCGACTGGCAATACCGGATAATCGTCCTGTGGTTTGCTTCTAAAATAAACCTCAATCCTGCTGTAATTCAAACCATCGTGAAAGTAAACATACTTTTCTATTTGATTACCATTTATTGTTGTTAATACCTCCAGAATAATGCAAGGAGTTGTAACATCAATAAACGTCTGGCAGGAGGGATCGTTAAGGATAACTGTATCTGCACATGCATCAACAATTTCCTCCTGCACACAAGTGAAAAAAAGAAAACCTAAAACCCAAAATCTTTTCATTCAATGCAATATATTAATCAAAGAATGTTTTAACAAAAATATAGCAACTGGCAAATCACCTTAAAACAGATATACCAACAGGCGATGAAGATGTGGAACAATTATTAGAACCCACCTAAAAAATATTTTTTGAAAACAACTGCCATTCCGTCCCGAAGCTTCGGGGCGAAATCTCCGGTTACACTGTACTTGGGATTGCGGGTCGCTGCCCGCAATGACAAAGTATTCTGAGATGGGTTCTAGAAGTGTCGAAGTCTATAAGGAAAAAAGTAATGTACAGTTTATTTATCCGGCCAATTCCCCAATCGCTTTTACCACATAATCTACGTCCTTCCTTGTATTGTAAATATGCGGAGATAAGCGAATGCCTCCGGAAGGAGCTGCGGCAATTTTGTATTTGTGATACAGTCTATCATTTATTTCATGAATTTCCTTTCCGGGTAAATTGAAAATCACAATGCCTCCGCTAAACTGGGGCGAGGCCGGGGTAACAAATGTTGCCATCGGAATTTTGCTTTTAATCTGCTGTTTTAGGTACGTGTTAAGTTCTACAATCCGACTCTCAATATTCTTTCTGCCAATGGTTTCATGAAAGGCCAGGATTTCGGGCAAGGCTGCAGGCGAGGGATCATTCCGTTGGCCTAATACGCAAAGTTGCTGATCTACGGTTGTGGCTTCCTTCCAGCCTCCGCCAATAACTGCGGGCCAGATACGATTGAAATAATCCTTCTGAATGTAGAGAAGTCCGTTTTCAAACGGACCCATGAGCCACTTGTGGGTGCTGGCTGTATAAAAAGAGCACTCCATATCGTGTAGATTAATGCTCATTGAGCCGAACGATTGCGCTCCGTCCACCAGCGTCATAATGCCGCGGGCTTTGGCCATCTGACAAATCTCCTTAGCCGGTAACGCCAATCCACTTACATTGGAGAGATGTGAAAAAGCTATGAGTTTTGTGTTGGAAGTAATGGCCGTTGTAAAGGGTTGAAGTAAATCCTGAACAGACTTTGGGTCGGCAGGTACACTGATCTTCTTTACTATAAACCCTACCCGTTTTGCCTGGCTCAGCCACGCATCGTTATTGGAGGGATGATTCTGATCCCAGATAATAACTTCATCACCCGGTTTCAGATCCAGACCATGCACAATCATACAGTTGCTTTCGCTGGTGTTGCGGGTAATACCCACTTCACTTTCATCGGCTCCCATGAATTGAGCCAGCAAGGTCACCGACTTTTTTCTGATGCTGCTAAACAGTGCCCGATATTGAAAGGACACATCTTTGTTAAGAGCTTTTGTTAATTCCTGCACTTTGTCCTGAACAAGGGCTGGGCTTGGGCACAAATTAGCCGCATTCATCATAACATAATCATTGGGTACAGAAAATTGCTTCTTCAAATTCTCCCAGTAAGATTCATCTTCAACGGAAACAGGTGCCCCCAATGCGCTGGGCGTTGCTACGTTAGAAAATGTTAAACCTGTAAGGGAGGTTACCAGGAGTTGCTTGACAAATTTCCTGCGTTGATTTAGTTGCATAGCGATGAGGGTTTAACGAGTATACTCTTCTATTAAGAGAATAGTGCTGTAATGGAGATAATCGAAGTAATGACCAAATATAAGCCCGCAACCACACCCAATACAGTGTCAATTCGTAATAGAGAATGTAGAAAACCGGTTCGTTTAATATTCTTCATTAAAATCCACGTGAATACGAGGGTTAGACTTATCCCTAAAAAAAGTTTTAAGTAGTCCATATCTCTTCAAATTGTATTAAGAATCAAAATAAAAATTCACTTCGCACTTAAACTCTCAGCCACTACCAAAACAAAGTCTTTCCCTTTTACAAAACCTTTGCCCCACTCCTTTTCGTACTTGTCTGTAATCCCGAGGCTGGCCATGTCTTCCGTTTTCTTTCCTTTCTTAAGCGCGGCTGCCACCTGATCGCGGATGTCGGCCACACCATCGCGCACTTTTTTTACATCGGCTTTGGTGGCCAACTCCCCATGCCCCGGAATCACTTTCGTGTTGTCATCAATTAATACAAGAATTTTATCGAGTGTGTTAATAAATCCATTTATGGAGCCCCCATTCGATAAATCGATGTAGGGATAGCCATAACGCACAAAGGCATCGCCTGTATGCACCACATTGGCATTCTTAAATTGTACGATCACATCCCCATCGGTATGCCCTTTATCGAAATGATGCAGAATTACATCTTCGCCATTCAAATGAAAATTGATCTTATCCCCAAACGTAACTACCGGCCAGGCGTCTTTATCGCGCGGAGGCGTGGTGCGGTTAGTACGCGTATTTACCTGTTCTTTCATCATACGCCCGCGCACATTGTCATGCGCAACAAGCACTGCCCCCATTTTATAAAAGTTTTCGTTTCCCCCCGAATGATCGCCATGCACATGGGTATTAATAGCGAATTTTATTTCGCCCGGGCTTAAGGTTTTGATAGCGCCATTTATTTTGTTGGAAAGCGGTGCAAACTGGTTATCAATCATTAAGGTTCCTTCATCTCCTATAAGCACTCCTACATTTCCGCCCGCTCCTTTGAGCATATAGATTTGTTCGGTTACTTTAAGAGGTGTGATTTTTACCGTATCGTAATTGGACTGAGCAAAGGATGTCGTAATGATGACTGAGAGAAGAAGCACAATTCGCAAAGTTTTCATAGATAATTGAGGATGGAGATTAAAGTTAAACAAAAGTTATCATTCAAGTAAATGGAGATAGCTTTCTCAAGTAAGATCTGGATCGTACCTTCGAAAAAAATATAAACCTATGCGCTTTGCTTTCGTTGGCCTTGCTTTTCTGATTTTAACATCAGCCGCTTTAGCACAAAACACTACGCCACAACAAACCGATCCACGGATCTTTGATATAGTTCATGCTGTATCGGCTCAGCGGATTGAAAAAGATATCCGTACGTTGGCGAATTTCGGTACACGAAACACGTTCTCCGATACGGTCTCCACCACCCGCGGCATTGGAGCGGCCAGAAGATGGATAAAATCAGAGTTTGATAAAATTTCAAAAGACTGTAAGAACTGCCTCGAGGTTTTTTATCAGAAAGATCTTGTCACCAAAGACGGCAACAATCGCGTGCCACACGATGCATGGGTAGTAAACGTGGTTGCCATACAGCGCGGCACGGAGTTCTCCAACAATTTTGTTATCATGTCCGGAGACATTGACTCGCGTGCCAGCAACACCATGAACTTTGAAATTGATGCCCCTGGTGCAAACGACAACGCATCGGGTATGGCTGGCACAATTGAAGCCGCGCGTGTCCTTTCCAAATATAAATTCAGACACAGCGTTGTGTATGTGGGCCTTTCTGGCGAAGAGCAGGGATTGTTTGGTGGATCCGGCCTTGCAAAGTATGCGCAAGCCAAGGGTTGGAACATAATCGGTGTACTCAACAATGACATGATTGGAAACATTGAAGGCATGAATGGCGTTGTCGATAACCGTTCGTTCCGGATTTTTTCCGAACCCGTACCCGTTACCGAAACCGAGCAACGAAGAAACCAACGAAGGTTTTATGGGGGTGAAGTAGATGGTATCTCTCGGCAACTTGCCCGATACGTACACAAGCAAACACAAACCTACATGCCCGAAATGAATCCCATGCTAATCTATCGACTCGATCGCTTTGGACGAGGCGGGCATCACCGTCCGTTTAATGATGCCGGGTTCGCAGGGATTCGCATTATGGAAACCAATGAAAATTACACACGCCAGCACCAGGATATCCGCGAAGAAAATGGAATTAAATATGGAGATGTAATTGAGGGTGTGAATTTCGAGTATGCTAAAAAACTAACCGC
>JAEUUB010000221.1 GCA_016787745.1 Cyclobacteriaceae bacterium | reverse complement strand
GCATACTTAAGTGTGGCACAATTTGATGGATTGATTACCGCATGGCACTATAAATATTTGTTTAATCGTAAGTCTCCGTATGAGGTAGACAATACCATCAAGGCGGCATACAAGCAGAACAATATTCCTTCTTATCCCTCGGAGGGTGCAGTATTAGCCATATCCGCACGGGATATTTTATCAGTTATGTTTCCTCTCGAAAAAGAATCTCTGAAAGCAAAGGCAGATGAACATCTAAAAAGTTTAATCTGGGCAGGCGCCAATGTTGAAAGTGATATTGAGGCAGGTGAATTTATTGGGGCTGAGGTTGCTAAAGTTGCTTTGGCCCGGGCTGCTAATGATGGAATGAAAAAAGCACAGTGCCCAAAACCTGTTGCCGACTCAATCAAAGCCTCGGCCTTTGCAAGATTTGGCTGGCAGTGGGATAATTTGGAATTGCCTACACGATCTGTAGGGCTAACCCCTTTGTTTGGTAAAGTGAGGTTGTGGAATGTACCCACCGTGGAAGAAGTGCGACCAGGTATTCCACCGGCACCTGGTTCGGATGAATACAACAGAGACTTGAATGAACTTAAACATTATCAGGATAACATGACTCAAGAGTGGCGGAGAATAGCCAACTATTGGCAGGATGGTTTAGGTACATACACCCCTCCGGGGCATTGGAACAAAATCGCTAAAGACTATATCCTTGGATACCAGGAGAATCCACTACGTACCGCCCGGGTGCTTGCCTATCTAAATATGGCCATGATGGATGCGGGTATCAGTTGTTGGGATGCGAAATACTATTATCACTACCCAAGGCCTATTCAACAGATACCAGGCTTTAAAACCATTGCAGGCACGCCTAATTTTCCAAGTTATACGTCAGGGCATAGTGTCTTCTCTGCATCGGCAGCCGAAGTATTGGCCTACGTATATCCTGCCCAGGCAACTCAGTTCCGGGCGTGGGCCGTGGAAGCAGCAGAATCAAGGATTTATGGTGGAATTCATTGGCGGTTTGATGCGGAAGTAGGCACAGATCAAGGTAAGAAAGTAGCCAAGTACTCCGTGGACAAAGCAAAATTGGACGGAGCAGATTAGCGATGAACAAATTTATATTCATAGTAATTATTGGAATTTCATTTTCAGAGATCATTGGTTGTTTCATTGGGATTTAAGATTTATAAGAGTATTTGTTTATATTGTTGTTAAGGGTAATGTCGGGCAGGGGTGCCCGACATTTTTTTTGAGTCTATTCTTTCCTTGTTGCAAACGATTCCATATCGTTCGGATATCCCTTTCCCCTTGTATCCTGCTATCCTGTTAGTATATTTATAAATGTCTTTATCAGATTTCCTAGCTGATTATTCGGTTCGCCCCAACGTGTGGGATGAAATGTGGTGGCAAGGAGAGGTGCGGGATCATTATCAACTTTTTTTTGATTCCCTAGTACAAGCTTCTGCCACGGAATTATCTCACAAGGATGATCTGGCCAAAAAGCTTTTTATGAGTCAGGGCATCACATTTACGGTGTATAGCGATGGCGCAGGAATAGAGAAAATATTTCCGTTTGATATTATTCCCAGAATTATAACGGCTACCGAATGGGCGCATATTGAACTTGGGATTAAGCAAAGAATAAAAGCGCTTAATATTTTTTTGCGTGATATTTATCATAAGCAGTTTATTATAAAAGATGGAGTCATCCCCGCGGCTTTAATCCATTCTTGTCCGGGCTTCTTACGCGAAATGGTTAATGTGGAGGTACCCTTTGATATCTATACGCATATTTCAGGCATTGATCTGATCCGTGATAGTGACGGTTCGTTTTATGTTTTAGAGGATAATCTAAGAACTCCCTCCGGGGTTTCGTACATGCTGGAAAACCGGAACATGACGTACCGGATTTTTCCTGGCTTATTGCCACGAAACAATGTTCGCTCGGTAAAAGACTATCCCGATCTGCTATTGAAAAATTTAATATCTCTGGCAAAGAATGAGAAGAAAGACCCTACAGTAGTGGTACTTACTCCAGGGGTTTTTAACTCGGCCTATTTTGAACATACCACCTTAGCCCGCTTAATGGGAGTTGACTTGGTGGAAGGCCGTGATCTGGTGGTAGACAATGCCAAGGTTTACATGAAAACCACAGCGGGTCTTAAACAAGTGGATGTCATTTACCGGAGGGTTGATGACGATTTTCTCGATCCCTTGATTTTTAACCGGGATAGTATTTTAGGGGTATCCGGTATCTACTATGCCTATCGCAAAGGAAATGTAGTTATTGTTAACGCACCGGGTAATGGCGTGGCCGATGACAAAGCCATTTATCCATTTGTTCCGCATATGATCCGTTATTACCTGAACCAAGAACCCATACTTAAAACCGTTCCCACGTATGGGATGGATGAACCTGAGCATTTTAAACATGTATTTGCCAACGTTCATAAAATGGTTATTAAAAAAACCAACGAGAGTGGGGGATATGGAATGTTGATGGGTCATTCGGCTGACGATCAACAAATAGCAGCGTATAAAATAGAAGTAGAAAAGAACCCGAGACAGTTTATAGCACAACCTATTATAAGTTTGTCATCGGTGCCCTGCTTTATTAATGGAAAAGTGCAACCTCGCCATGTCGATCTGAGGCCGTTCTCTTTATATGGCCCGGATGGAATAGAAATTGTGCCGGGAGGTTTAACCCGGGTTGCTTTACGCGAAGGTTCTTTGGTGGTTAACTCATCGCAGGGCGGTGGAAGTAAGGATACATGGATTTTAGGATAATGAAGAGTGTAAACGTGAAGATGGTTTTACATGCTAAGTAGAGTTGCAGATGCAGTGTTTTGGATGGCTCGCTATATGGAGCGCACAGATAATGTGCTGCGTATGTTGCGTACCAACTACATTGCTTCCCAGGATGAAATTCAAAATTTTAACTGGCAGCTATGGGTGGATGGACTTAGCGCGAACCCTGAACTAACTGTAAAAGTCAGTAATTACCGGGAAGCTCTTCGGTATCTGGTTTTAGATAAAGAGAATGATTCGTCTGCGCTTACCAACATTGTGCGGGCCCGCGAGAACGCACGTTCGGTGCAGGATTATATTACAAAGGAAGTGTGGCAGTGTATGAATGATTACTATCATCTCATTCATAGCCGGAATACCGAACAGTTGTTGATTGAGAATGATCCGGTAACGGCCATCGAAAGTTTGTTACGCGAGAGTGTTTTGTTTTATGGTACGGTGGATATCACCATGAGTCGGGGCGAGGGCTACACATTTCTTAATCTCGGAAAATATCTGGAACGATCGTTGCGCACCTTAGATTTGTTGGAATTGAAAATGCTGGAAATGGAGGCAGGCGGTCATGAGGGCATGCATTGGAAATATTTGCTGTATTCCTTATCGGGATATGAGTTTCATACCAAACGGTATAAAAATGCCTTGGTAAGCCCCGATGTTCTCGATCAGGTATTTTTAAATACCTTGTTTCCACATTCGGTTCTGTATAGCCTGCTCCAGGCGGAACGATACTTTAAACGTCTCGATTCGATTTCATTACCGGATCATTTTAAAGAGATGAATTTTTTGCTTGGCAAATCCATCAGCAACTTAAAATACGGAGTTGATCCCAGTGCGTCTGCCGGGCAGGTTCGATCCGAAATCATTAAGATTCGTGCGGAAATAAAAACCCTGGCCCAAAAACTGGCAATTTTTTATTTTGGATACTCATAACCCGGAAGCTATGCCTCATTTCCATATCTTACATCGAACGCATTATCTTTATTCTGGCCAGGTTATCGATTCCATTAACCAGATAAAATTATATCCGTTGCACGATGAATTTCAGAAGGTGAATCATCATCAGATCCGGATCTCGCAACAACCCATCGTGCATACAACAATCGACTACTTTGGAAACACTACTGGATTTTTTACCTGTTTAGTACCCCACAGCGAGTTGGTGATTGATAACCTGATGGAAATTGAACTGCGGCCTGCCGGAAAACTAACCTTACGCGATACCGTGGCGGATGTGTGGAAAGAAATTGCGAGTGATGTCATTCAACTACAGTACCACGACTTTTTAAAAGCGGAGCAAGCAAATTGCCAGAAGGAAGTGCAGACCGCTATTCGTGAAATCTTAGAGAAAGTACAACATCCGCTGTACACCATTCAAGATCTTTCGAATTACATCTACGAGAATTTTACCTAC
>JAEUUB010000185.1 GCA_016787745.1 Cyclobacteriaceae bacterium | reverse complement strand
AATTTCTCCAATGCAATCTGATCGCCTTCTTTGATTCGCTTAGCTAACTCTACTTCCTCATCGGGCGTAAGCAGATCCACTTTACCAATCTCCTGTAGATATTTATCAAGGGATTGGCTTTCGCGATTCGTAATTTGTTTGCTAATCTTTAACTGTCTCATTGAACTTTGAGGTCGTTTAAATCAAACACGAAAAAACGAAAATTTAGTTCCAAAAACATTAAATCGCAATAAAATTAAGCGCTCGGTGCCTCTTCCTTTTTAGGAGGTCTGGGCAGAAGAACCTTTCTGGATAACCTGAATTTACCGGTTTTCTTATCCACCTCTACTAATTTCACTTTTACCTGCTCGCCAACTTCCATTACGCCTTCCATAGTCTCGAGGCGTTCCCATTTAATTTCAGAGATGTGCAGAAGACCATCCTTGCCCGGCATAAATTCGATGAAGGCTCCAAAAGGCATAATGGATTTAACAACCCCATCATAAACCTGGTCAACTTCCGGAATCGCTACAATGGCTTTTACGCGTTTAACTGCGGCATCCATTACTTCCTGGTTGTTAGCAAAGATGTTTACCACACCCTTATTTCCTACCTCCTCGATAACAATTGTGGCTCCGGTTGTCTTCTGAATCTCCTGAACTACTTTACCCCCTGGCCCGATGACAGCGCCAATCATGTCTTTGTCTATCACTATGGTTACTGCACGTGGAGCATGCGGCTTAAGATCTGCGTTCGGTAAACTGATGGTCTTCTTCATTTCATTTAAGATATGATGACGACCTTCCCTTGCCTGATCCAAAGCTTCCTTCAATACATCGTAGGTTAATCCATCTACTTTCAAATCCATTTGGCAAGCCGTAATTCCTTTTTCAGTACCGGTTACCTTGAAGTCCATATCGCCCAAATGA
Organism: Cyclobacteriaceae bacterium; assembly: GCA_016787745.1. Classification (GTDB taxonomy): domain Bacteria; phylum Bacteroidota; class Bacteroidia; order Cytophagales; family Cyclobacteriaceae; genus ELB16-189. Next base: position 12,234 of record JAEUUB010000185.1, on the reverse strand, counting down.
TCTTCATCACCAAGGATATCCGAAAGGATCGCATACTTACCGGTTTTGCTGTCGGAAATCATTCCCATGGCGATCCCTGATACAGGCGATGAAATTTTAATACCAGCATCCATAAGGGCCAGCGAACCCGCACAAACTGTAGCCATAGAGGACGATCCATTTGACTCCAGAATATCAGAAACCAAACGAATGGTATACGGACTCTCGGCCATGTTTGGAAGTACTTGCTTAAGCGCGCGCATGGCCAGGTTTCCATGACCAACTTCTCTGCGACCAGGTCCCCGGTTTGGCTTTACCTCACCTGTAGAAAATCCGGGGAAGTTGTAGTGTAAAATAAACTTGTTGGAACCATCGAACATGGCACCATCAATCATTTGCTCATCTAATTTGGTACCAAGGGTAACTGTACTTAGGGATTGTGTTTCACCACGTGTAAAAATGGAAGACCCATGAGCCGATGGAAGATAGTCAATTTCAGACCATATCTGCCTGATTTCATTGGTCTTACGTCCATCTAAGCGAACCTTTTCATTCAATACCAGATTGCGGCAAGCCGCCTTCTGAATATCCTTATAATACTTCTTTACCAAATCCTTGTTTACAGTTGTGTCCTCAGGCAAAGAAGCCAGATAATCCTCAACAATTTTACCAAACAATTCCGAGCGTGTATGCTTATTGGCTAATTGCTGACGGGCAACATCATATACTTTGTCATAAAGAAGTTTGTAAAGTTCTTCTTTAAAAGCTTCGTCCTTAACCTCGTGTGAGTATTCTCTTTTCTTGGTTTTCCCTGTTGCCTCACTTAACTCCAACTGGATTTTGCACTGAGTCTTAATTGCTTCGTGTGCTAACTTAAGCGCCTCCAGCATATCCGTTTCATTTATCTCTTTGCACTCCCCTTCTACCATCAGAATGTTTTCAAGGGATGCAGCAACAATAAAATCTAAATCTGCTTTCTCTTTTTGCTCCAGCGTTGGATTAATAATGTACTTACCATCCAGTCGGATAATTCTCACTTCGGAAATCGGTCCTTGGAAAGGGATATCAGAAACAGCTAGAGCGGCAGAGGCAGCAAACGCAGCCAATGAATCAGGCAATGCATTATGATCGCCTGAAATTAATTGAATATTGATTTGTGTTTCAGCATGATAATCATCCGGAAACAACGGCCGAATGGCACGATCAACCAGGCGGCTGATAAGCACTTCGTAATCTGAAAGCTTGCCTTCGCGCTTAAGGAATCCGCCCGGAATCTTTCCGGTAGCCGCAAATTTTTCCTGATAGTCAACGGACATGGGTAAAAAATCAACGCCTTCTTTAGCTGTTTGTGCTGCCACAGCCGTAGCAAGAATCATAGTATTGCCCATTCGCAATACAACAGCCCCATCTGCCTGGCGGGCCAGTTTTCCAGTTTCAATAGAAATTTGTCGCCCGTCCGGGAGACTGCAGGTTTTTGAAATTACATTTTTCATAGGTAGGATTTAAGGAATGCCTACAATTCACGGCACTCCTGGTTATTAAAAGCAAACAGGGAACCTAAACTTGGTTCCCTATCTGTATTATTTGATTTCTTACTTTCTTAGATCGAGGTCAGCTAATACCGCGCGATATCTCTCGATATTAGTGGTTTGGAGGTAATTCAACAATTTTTTGCGCTTACCTACCAACTTTAGCAGGCCCTGTTGAGTTGAAAAATCCTTTTTCTGATCTTTTAAGTGGGCTGTCAGGTGACTAATCCGGTGCGTAAAAAGGGCGATTTGAGACTCGGGTGAGCCTGTATCGGTTTTTTTCTTTGCAAAACCATGTTTGCTGAACAATTCTTGCTTCTTTTCTGAATTGATGTACATCGCTTCTAAATTTTTAACTTTCTGTTATTTTAACGCGCAAAAGTATATGAATGTGATCATAAAAACAAACGCCAGGTCACTTTTAGGCGGCTTTTGCAAACCTGCGTTTAAATCTATCCCATAGCACATTGTAGAAATCGTAATCGAATAATCGGGCATCCACGCGAGCTTGTCTCAAAAATATCAATCCGATGAAAGCCAAAATAATATTGGCAAGCCACATATCAACACCCACAGAAAACAAACCTTGTTTCGCCCACTTTTCACCCATTAGGGAAAGCACATAGAACAAAATAAAAAAGAGAATGGACATGAGCACGGGTACCCCCAGCCCGCCCTTTTTAATAATGGCACCTAAAGGTGCGCCAATCAGAAACATAGCAATACAGGCAATGGACTGGGCTAAAATTTTATGCCACTGAATATTAAAAATTCTGCGCTCGAGCACGTACGATTTTATGTTGGTATTGTGTGCAATCAGTTGAGCTTTTATCATCCGGGCCTGATTTAAAGCAATAGAAATTTCGGAAGCTGTATACGGGGTCTGAAACAGACTATCCGAAATCTTTCTATGCTTATCAATAATTGTGTCTCGCGTGATTCTTGAAACTCTCAATCCATTGGCATTCGACCCAGGAGGCACCGAATTGGGATCAGTTGCTTTTTTGGCCAACGCAATAGAATCGCGTTTCTTTTTTAAAAGCTTAATGTCTTCGGGCCATTGAATTGAGTCATTTTTGAAATGATAGTTATAGAGATTTTTAGCCGAAGCATAGATGGCGATTTGCTCGGTTTTGATTACAGTCGAAACAGAATCCACATCCTTGTGGAGTTCACCCATGTTGCGCATAATGCGATTACTCTGAAACCATTTCTTATCCGTACGATTCAATCCAAAGGAGGACAAGTCAAAAACAATCTGTGATTTGGAAAATTCGGTTCTACGATAACTGTCTTCGGGAGACTTGCCTGATGAAATATCATTATCTCTGCCCGACCCTTCTGTATAATTAAATCCATTGAACAGTTCTAACTTAAGATACTGATCATTCAAAATAGTGTACATCTTCCCTGAATCGGCCTTGATTACATCTTTGTTTCCGGTTCGGCCCCGATGATCGTAAATGATAACCCCTTTGAGCGTACCATCCGGCATCTTTTCATTCACTTTTATACTGATATCTGGAATTGAATTATAAAAAGCACCCTGCCGCAGATCAAGAGCGGGTTTTTTCTGCTTTATGTCGTAGAGTAAACTATACGCTTCCAGGGCAGCTTTGGGAACCAAATAGTTTCCAACCAGAAAGGCGGCACCCGTCAGAAAAAGCACAAATACAAAAATCGGAATCAAACTTCTGATAAGCGAAATACCCAGGCTTTTGATAGCTGTTAATTCAAAATGTTCGCCCAAATTACCAAAGGTGATTAAAGACGAAAGCAATACGGCCAATGGCAGCGCGACCGGTGTATTGAATATGGCAAAGTAAAAAAGTAATTGTCCTATAACTCCCCAGCCTAAGTCTTTACCAATGATGTCATCAAAATACTTTAGCATGTGAATGTTTAGCAGGATAAACACCACCACTAAAAAGGTAAGGATAAACGGCCCCAAAAAGGATGAGAGAATTAGTTTATCTATTTTTTTCATGCAATTGCCTCAAAGATAACGTCAAAAACGAGGCCAATATTCATAAACACAAAATTGTTGCGTTGAAATACCTTAGGAAGGAACTATTTCTGATGGACCGAAGGGAATTTCGAAGACCTGGCATTACACGTACTCAGCCTCGAAGTTTTTTTGGATTGTAGCGCGGGGGGGAGTTGAACCCCCGACCTTTGGGTTATGAATCCAACGCTCTAACCACCTGAGCTACCGCGCCATAATAATTTGGGAGCGCAAACATACAAACTTTTCTGTAATCCAGTAAAACCGTGTTAAGAATTTCCGGCAAGCACATCTTACCAGAAAAAGATTTGCGACTCAATGATAAAGACCAGGAAACAACTTTCCGATTAGCAGAACTAATTGAGATATAATTTGCCGTTAACAGGAATTTCTTTAAATTAAAATCGAATAGAACGAACAGGCATGGCGAGTACTACTAAAACTCTGTTTACGAAGGATTTTGAAGTTCATGCTTCAATTAAAATGCTCTATCCTTATATTCAAACAGCCAGTGGACTATCCGAGTGGTTTGCGGATGATGTGAACATAAGTCCTGAAAAGGTTTTTACTTTTGTATGGGATCATGAAGAGCACAAAGCAAAAATGACTGCTCACCGTGCCAATCACTTCGTTCGGTTTGAATACCTGCCAGAAAGTAAAGAAGATGAAAAGGACCCCTCCTACTTTGAGCTTCGATTAGAGGTGAATGAACTAACTCAAACAACCTTTTTAAAAGTAATCGACTACTCTGACTTTGATGACTTGAATGAATTAGAAGACCTGTGGGAAGGCCTTATGGACAACCTTCGTGGGGTTGTAGGCGGATAGACAAATTATTTCTCTCCCGCTTCTTCGGGTTAATTTTTCAAACTCTATTTTTGCTGTGCACTACCGCACTTACATAACTATTTATGCTTCCAAAAATCAATCCCACAGAAACAACAGCCTGGCAAAAATTAACCGCGCACTTCCTGATGATTCAGGCTACACACATGAGCGAACTCTTTGAAGAAGATCCACAAAGGTTTGAAAAATTCCATCTCACTCTTAAGGACATTCTGGTGGACTACTCTAAGAATATCATCACGGAAGAAATTATGGAATCTCTGGTTGCTTTGGCCAACGAAGTGGGGCTGAAAGAATCTATTGATAGTATGTTCAGAGGTGACAAGATCAACCAAACCGAGCATCGATCGGTCTTGCACATTGCGTTGAGAAACAGATCGAATACGCAAATTTTGGTAGACCGGGAGGATGTTATGCCCCTTGTTAACAAAGTATTAAGCCAGGTTGAATCATTTTCTAATCAATTGTTATCAGGGCAATGGAAAGGATATTCGGGCAAAGCAATTACTGATATTGTTAACATCGGAATCGGTGGTTCCGATTTGGGACCTTATATGGTGACCGAAGCGCTGAAGCCGTATCACACCACGATAAAACCACATTTCGTATCAAATGTTGATGGTACCCATATTTCTGAAACAGTAAAGAATCTTAATCCCGAAACGACATTATTCATTATTGCGTCAAAAACATTTACCACCCAGGAGACTATGACCAATGCGGAATCTGCGAAAGCATGGTTCAAGGAAAAGTCAAATGGAAAAGGAGAAGTGGCAAAACACTTTGTAGCGGTCTCTACCAATACAAAGGCCGTTACTGATTTTGGCATTGCACCCGAAAACATGTTTGTGTTTTGGGATTGGGTGGGCGGCCGTTATTCCTTGTGGTCATCCATTGGTCTGTCCATTGCCTGCACCATCGGTTTCGAAAACTTTAAACAATTATTGGAAGGCGCCCATGACGCTGATATTCATTTCAAGGAACAATCCTTTGAAAAAAATATTCCAGTTATTCTCGCATTACTGGGAATCTGGTACTCAAACTTTTTTGATGCCCACAGTGAAGCTATACTTCCGTACGATCAATACTTACATCGTTTTGCCGCATATTTTCAACAAGGCAATATGGAAAGCAACGGTAAATCGGTAGATCGCAGCGGAGAAGCAGTGCAATATCAAACAGGTCCCATCATTTGGGGCGAACCGGGTACAAACGGACAACATGCTTTTTATCAGTTAATCCATCAAGGAACAAAAATGATTCCGTGCGATTTTATTGCTCCGGCTGTCTCGCAAAACCCAATAGGCGACCATCATGCCAAACTTATGTCGAACTACTTTGCGCAAACGGAAGCACTCATGGTTGGAAAATCGGCAGCCACGGTGGAAGCAGAATTAAAGGCAGCAGGATTTAACTCACAGGAAATAAAGTTTCATCTTCCTTACAGGGTGTTTTCCGGTAACCGACCCACGAATTCAATTTTGTTCAAGCAACTTACTCCGGCTACGCTGGGTACGCTTATAGCCATTTACGAACACAAGATCTTTGTGCAAGGTGTTATCTGGAATGTGTTTAGTTTTGATCAATGGGGTGTTGAACTTGGAAAGGTTCTCGCGAAGAAAATTTTGCCAGAACTTACCGATAGCACACCCGTTACTACACACGATGCTTCTACGAACGGATTGATTAATTATTTCAAACGATTGAAATCCGAATAACTTCATTTTTCTTGTAAAACCCTTTCGTTCACTTATTTTTGAGCCTCTTAAAAACGAATGGAAACAACTATTTCTAAAATCGCAGTCTTTACCTCCGGGGGAGATGCACCAGGTATGAATGCTGCATTACGTGCCGTTGTGCGGGCTTCCATTTACTACAAGAAAGAAGTTTACGGAATCATGCAAGGATATGAAGGCATGATAAGTGGGGACATTGTAAAATTAGGCCCACGTTCTGTTGGTAATATCATTCAACGCGGTGGTACTATTCTTAAGTCTGCGCGAAGCAAGGAATTTCGTACAAAGGAAGGACGCGACAAAGCTTTTGCCAATTTAAAAAAACACGGTATTGATGCGCTTGTAGCCATTGGGGGGGATGGAACGTTTACGGGCCTTCATAGATTCTATGAGGAGTTCTCCGTTCCTTCTATTTGTATTCCTGGTACTATTGACAACGATTTAGCAGGAACCGACTTTACGATTGGTTATGATACTGCGACAAACACAGCTGTTGAAGCCATTGATAAAATCCGCGATACAGCTATTTCTCACAATCGCTTGTTCTTTATTGAAGTAATGGGACGCAACTCCGGTTACATTGCAGTTAACTGCGGAATCGCAGGCGGAGCAGTGGCTACGATTATCCCCGAAGAAACCCTTACCCTGGAAGAGCTTTTTGCAAAGCTGGATGAGGGTGGTAAGACCAATAAAAAATCAAGTCTTGTTGTGGTGGCCGAAGGAAGCAAATTGGGCGGAGCTATGGAGTTGGCTAAGAAATTTTCTGAGCGCAATAATTACTTTGATATCAAGGTTACTATTCTCGGTCACCTGCAAAGAGGGGGTACCCCAACGTATTTTGATCGGGTGCTCGCAAGCAAAATGGGTGTTGCCGCAGTAGAAGGTTTATTAGGTGGACAAAAGGACGTAATGGTGGGATTGCTTAATAACAAAATTGTTTACAATGACTTCAATACTATCATCAATCATCATCACGAAATTGATAGTGAATCGCTTCGGATTGCAAAAATTCTATCCATCTAATTACTATTCATGAAAGACCTGACTATCGGCATCGATATTGGAGGCACGAATACCAAATACGGTATCGTTGACCGGCAAGGCAACGTGCTTCACCAGGGAAATATTCCTACCACAGAACACGAAGAATTTCAATCGTACTTCGATGCCATGGCCGAGGCCCTCCAGGCGGGTATAAATGAATTGCCGTCCGACACGCGCATTATGGGTATTGGTGTGGGTGCTGCAAACGGAAATTATTACACGGGTAACATTGAACGCGCCACCAACTTAAAATGGAAAGGGGTACTTCCTTTAGCCCGTATGTTCAAAGATCAGTTCCATGTTCCCTGTATTCTTACGAACGATGCCAATGCGGCTGCTGTAGGTGAAATGATTTATGGCAATGCCAAAAACATGAAAGACTTTGTTGTGATTACCTTAGGTACTGGCCTGGGTAGTGGTTTTGTTTGCGGAGGAGTGTTATTAAACGGGCACCACGGCATTGCGGGCGAAGTGGGGCATACTTCGGTTAATCCAAATGGTCGTTATTGCAATTGCGGAAAACGGGGTTGCCTGGAAACATATGTTTCGGCCACAGGGGTAAAACGTACAGTTTATAAACTTCTGGCAGATCACCTGGAACCTAGCGAACTTCGCGGAATTAGTTTTGAAGATTTAAATACCAAAATGATTTCGGAAGCTGCCCATCGGGGCGATGTAGTGGCCAATGAGGCCTTTGAATATACGGGACGGATACTAGGAATGAAATTAGCCGAAACCGTTGTCCATACAGATCCCGAGGCTATATTTTTATTTGGCGGGCTTGCCATGGCTGGAGATCTTATCTTCAGACCTACCATCAGGCATATGGAAGCCAATCTGATGCCTTTGTTCCGTGGAAAAATTAAAGTGTTACCCTCTGCGATGCAGAATCAGGCAGCACCTATTTTAGGCGCCAGCAGCTTGGTTTGGGATTATCTGGATAAACTTAAATTAAAAACTGAGTTGGCGTAACTTCAGTTCTATTTTTTCACGCATTCCGGCAGATTCTAAAATAAAAAAAATCGCGACCAAAAGCCGCGATTGTAATTAGTAGCCATCACCTATTACACAGTTATCATTTCACCGTTCTTATTTTTTATCCCCAGCATTTCCTTTGCCTGTACATAGGTATCGGTTGCCTTCATGCTTAGGTCTTTTGCTTTATCTTTTAGTATGGCTCTGGTCTTACTACCTTTTTTTGGTGCAAATAAAAGTCCAAGGGTTGCACCCACTAAAGTTCCTACTGCTACTCCTGTTGCTATTTTCATTGTGTTATTCATAATAATAATATTTAAGTTAAATGGGCCTTGAATTTTTCAAGGCAATCTAGGGTATTTTAATCCAGGTATGTTTTCAAGAGTTTACTCTTTGATCCATGCCTTAATTTTCTTGTTGCTTTGTCCTTAATTTGCCGAACTCGTTCGCTACTCAAATCAAACTCATTACCAATTTCATTTAATGAAATAGCATGGCCTCCCGATAGTCCATAATACATTGATAATACCTGGGCTTCGCGCTCGGTAAGATGCGACAACGCTCTTTTTACTTCTGTTTTGATTGAACTATTCATGAGTCCCTTATCAGGATTCTCATCATATTCATTAGCCATTACATCCAATAACGATCCTGACTCAGAATCACTACTTAGTGGTGCATCAATAGAAACTTTTCTGTTTTTATATTTCTTTAGTTTATCAATTTCTTCGGGGGTTGTTTCCATTACCTTGGCAAGTTCTTCTGCGGTCGGCTCCCGTTGAAACTTCTGCTCAAGATTAGACATCGTTTGATTTAATTTGTTCAAGGACCCCACCCGATTAAGGGGTAAACGAACAATGCGTGACTGTTCTGCCAGTGCTTGCAGGATGGTTTGCCGGATCCACCACACAGCATACGAAATAAATTTAAAACCTCGTGTTTCATCGAAGCGGCCAGCAGCTTTTATCAAGCCCAGATTCCCTTCATTAATCAAATCGCTTAACGTCATCCCATTGTTCTGGTATTGCTTAGCAACCGAAACAACAAATCGAAGATTTGCATTTACTAATTTATCTAATGCTACCTGATCCCCCTCTCTAATTCTCTGTGCCAGTTTCACTTCATCTTCTGCGGTTATTAATTCAATTTTTGCGATTTCATTTAGATACTTATCTAATGATTGCGTTTCGCGATTCGTAATTTGTTTGGTGATTTTTAATTGCCGCATGGAATTGAGTTTAGTTAAAAAAAAGTTTAGAACTCCCGCGTGGGAATTTTACATTGCACTGATGATTAGGGTGATTACACTTAGCCGGTATGACTAAAGAGCGAAGAAGGAATCTAAAAGAGTGATATGACTTTCATCTCTTACGAAGATAGTAAAATAAACTTGAAATTCAAAGCAAATGGGAGATAAACTTACAAGTGCCCTCTGGAAAAGTAAAGTATGAATTACGCGCCTACTCTCATAAAATCCTCGGCTAACACACAAGCCATTGATTCTAATAAGAAATCGGAATCGGATTTTGAGAAAATGATTGGGGGCTTAATCTTCAATACATTATTAAATGGTCCATCTGTACTCATGAGTATATTCTTACTGCGCATACGATTTACAAAATAGTTTGCTTGATGCGTGGCTGGTTCCCGAGTCTCCCTATTCTTAACAAGTTCAATTCCTAGAAATAACCCCGGTCCGCGAACATTGCCAATAATTTCAAAATCAGCCATTAAATTCATCAGCTCACTTTTTAAATACCTGCCAATCAATTTGGCATTTTGTTGTAATCCTTCTCCTTCAATAACATGAAGAACTTCCAAGCCTATCGCGCAGGAAACCGGATTGCCTCCAAACGTATTAAAATATTCCATACCATTTTTAAAAGCACCGGCAATTTCTTGCGTGGTGACTACAACACCCAAAGGATGCCCGTTGCCAATCGGTTTGCCGATGGTTAGTATATCGGGTATAACATCGTGCTGCTCGAAAGCCCAATAATGATCACCGGCTCTGCCACATCCGGTCTGTACTTCATCCGCAATACAAACACCCCCTGCTTTCCGCGTGTATGCATACGCCTGTTTTAAAAATCCTAATGGCAATTCCACCTGGCCCCCGCAACTAATAACCGATTCGAGAATAAGTGCAGCGGGTTTTCGATTTTCATCCTGTACTGTCTGGATAGCTTTACGCACGTGGTCGGCATATCGTATACCCACGGTTGGTTCATTGCCACGATGAATTCCACGATAGGAATCAGGAATAGGGATGACATGAATATGCGGAGCTTTCCCCTTCCCTCCTGCACCATCAAATTTATAGGAACTTATTTCAATACACGCGTTTGTGTTGCCATGATAACCCATTTCGGAAACAATCGTATCCGTTTGACCGGTATAATTTTTTGCTAATCGTAACGCAAGTTCATTGGCTTCACTGCCCGAGTTTACAATAAATGCTACACTCAGTTGTCGGGGCATTGTTGCCAGCAGTGCTTCAACAAACTTTACCAGGTTTTCATGTAAATAGCGTGTATTTGTATTAAGTACAGCCATCTGTCTTTGCCCAGCCTGTACCACACGGGGATGTTCGTGGCCTACGTGAGCTACGTTATTTACAGTGTCGAGGTATTTTCTTCCAGCATCGTCCAGTAGATACTGGCCCGCTCCTCTTACCATTTTAATAGGATCTTTGTACGAGATGCTTAAGTTTTTACCTACGTGAGTTTTGCGGTAGTTTACAATATCATCTTTAGATAAGTCTTTTTCTGGAGGCGATTTCTTACCGGTAAGTAAAAACCAGGGGTCAGGAGAAATTCCTTTCCAGAGCGAGGCTTGTTCAAAGGAACATACGCCAGGAAAATCACCTTTCATTCCAAATGTTTCAAGCAAAACCTGAAAATGCAAATGGGGAGTCCATCCTCCATTCTCTTGTAAATCGCCAATTGTTGCTATTACCTCACCCCTCTTTATTCTTTTTCCCACAACCATGTTATGGAGGGAGGCTTCACTTAAATGGCCATAGAGTGTGTAAAAAGTTAAGTCTTTGGCAACCGAATGTTCAATGATTATTGTTGGTCCATAGTCTCGGTCGGCTTTATTGTTTGAAAAGCTATGAATCACACCATCCCATATTGCATGAACCGAGGTACCAGAAACGCAAAAGAAATCAAGACCCAGGTGAATTGTACGCCAGCGCGGACTATCGTTGCCAGGTTCTTCAAAGGCAGAGGTTGTATAAATGGCGCGTGCTTCATTATACTTGCCCAGACAAACATCCGTTGATGATTGACCAATCAATGAAGAGAGCTTCTCGTTTAGTTTTCTGTTGTCATAAATTTCCTGAGCATTGCCTAGATCGAGGCTGCCTACACTTAGGTCCAGCCAATGGTAAGATTGAAATGAAACAGGCATACATACTTCTGAATGATTATCGTTTACCCATTCCATAAAACTAGCTTCATAGCTTATTGGGGAAAGATTGCAGGCATCCCTGAAACAAGCTTCTGCCAATGCAGGATTAACCTCTCGTAATTTTTTTAGTAACAACCAGGCTGCATCATCACTAATTTGCAGATAATTATTTTCCGGATGTTCTAAACGATTTAATTCTGAACAGATAACACTTATAAGGAGCCGGGCAATAGTTAAAGGAAAAAGGGCTTTCAATTCCTGATCGGTTAACGAAAATTTGCTATTGAATCCATGCACAACATGGTAAGCTGCCTCAAGCGGATCTGCCTTACCCATGGCAGCGTAGGCAATGGCTACCGCCAGTTCGTTTACCGTGTGGGTATAAACGATATCTCCAAAATCGATAACGCCAGGAACCGTTGGATTTTCCATGTCGTGGCTAACCAATACGTTATAGTCATTGGCATCATTGTAATTAACGCTTTTACGCAAGGCAGGCAACAAAGGCAAAGCAATTGTTTCGACCAGTGAAATAAAGTAGTCAACCAGTTCTTTACGCTCGCCTTTAAAATTTAGCGTATGCGGCTTTATCCAACTAACTTCTGAAGGATTCCATTTCATAAACCGGTGTGCAGCCGGATGATCAAAATCCACTAAAGAAAGACATAACGTGCCACACATTTTACCAAGGTTTTCTAGTAGGGCA
>JAEUUB010000171.1 GCA_016787745.1 Cyclobacteriaceae bacterium | reverse complement strand
GAAGCGTTGGAAAACATTGATTCGATTATTGAAGCAACAGATGCCATTATGGTGGCGCGGGGAGACCTGGGCGTTGAAATCTGGATGGAAGAAGTGCCCATGGTGCAGAAGATGTTGGTGGATAAATGCAACCAGGCATCGAAGCCCGTTATTGTGGCTACGCAAATGATGGAGAGCATGATTGAGAATCCGCGGCCTACCCGTGCGGAAACGAATGATGTGGCCAATGCTGTATTGGACGGTGCTGATGCGCTCATGCTTTCTGCCGAAACAGCTGCAGGAAAATATCCTATCGAAGTGATTCGAAGTATGGTGCGAACAATTGGTTCTGTAGAGAAGTCAGGCAGTATCTTCTATAAGTTCAGAGATGTTGATCCAAAAGCACCAAACTATTTCAATGATAGTTTGATTTTAACAGCTTGCAAGTTGGCGCAGGAAGTAAAAGCCAAAGCGATTGTTGGTATGACACAGTTGGGCTATGTGGCTTTTAAGGCTTCTTCGCATCGGCCAAATGCAAATATTTTTGCCTTTACCAGCAACGATGCCATTTTGAATACGATGAATCTGGTGTGGGCAACAAAAGCGTATCATTACGACAAAGCAGCTTCAACGGACGAAACTATTGCAGACGTAGAGAAAATATTAAAACGCGATGGCCATGTAACAACGGGTGATATTTTTATCATTCTGGCCAGTATGCCCATACAGGCGCGGGGCCGATCGAATATGATTAAAGTGCATGTAGTGAGTTAAATGAGTTGCCCGTTTCCAGATACCGGTATCTGGTAACTGGAAACCGGTATCTTCAAAGTTTAGGCTCTACCATAATAACTTCTTCGCGCTCCACCATAACCATTCCCTTGGGATCCCCTTTGCGTTTGCGTACGTATTTCTTCGGGGTTACAATTACGGGACACAGTGATTCGGTTTTGCGTTTGGAGTTATAGGCGGCTAGTTGGGCAGCCCGCTCGACCACATCTTTCGGGAATTTTTTTCCCGACTGGTATTTAATCAAAACATGCGAGCCGGCTACATCTTTGGCATGCAACCAAAGGTCTTCCTTGTATGAGTTTTTAAGAGTGAGTTCATCATTATTTTCAGCGTTTTTCCCAACCCAAATCCTGAAACCTTTAAATTCAAACTCATGATAGGGCAGAGTTTTGAGTTGCTGTTTATTTATTTTAGGCGGATGGTCTTTCCTAAGGTCTTTAAGGGTGGTAGCAGTTTCTATACCGACTAGCTCTTTTTCAAGAGTCTCAATTTCTGCTTGTTTGGCGCGAATAGCTTCTTGCAGTTTATTAATTTCTATTTGTTGATTCTTTGCTTTCCTATAGAAGATCTCAGCATTTTTTTGAGGATTAAGTTCTTGCTTAAGTTGTATCTCAACGGGGTTTCCATCGTAAAAGCTTTCAAGTACTATTTTTTCAGTTCCGGTTTTAATTTGATGCATGTGCGCCATAATCAAATCACCCCAAATTTGATAATGTTGATCATTCACTAATTCATCTAGTTTTTGCTGATTTTTTGAAATGTAACTTTTGCTGCTTTTTATCTGATCGTTTAGTCGCTTTATCACCAATGTTTTTTCATTGACCAGTGCGAAAGAGGTTGAATAGCTATAAAAAAAATCGTTAAGGGCTTCAATACAATTGGTATATGAATTTTTTATGGTGCCTGCAGGAACAAGCGAAAAGACAATTGTTTTATCGATTTCCAGAATATAGAACCTTGGATTTTCCAGTTGACTTAGTAATTCTTTCAAGGCATGCCATTGATTGTCAGCAGACAAACCAGAAAAGTTTTGCAAATCCAGATAATGCCAAACCCATTTTCCAAAAGTTACATAAAGAGCCGATAGGTTTTCTTTGTTCGTAGTAAAGGCTTCCCTACTAAAATCAATGGGTCGATCCAGAGTTGATAAGGAAATCTGGTAATCGGCCTCAAGGTGATTTCGGAATAGTGCGATTGCTTTGTCTCTCGTAAAGAGAATGAGATTGGAGCGGTTGCCATGCATTTTAAACAGGAGGGTCATTCCCTCTTGCAACTCCAAGGCAAAGCACCTTTCATTCTCGAATTGACGCACGTTCTTAACCTGTTTCAATAAAATTTCATTGAATAAGTCTATGCTGTTCTTTCGTGCCCGATGAAAAACATCCGGAAACGAAAGACAACAAAACTGGGGGAGCAGACTGGCCTTAATAAAAAACGAATGCTGCGAATCATTTAGT
>JAEUUB010000151.1 GCA_016787745.1 Cyclobacteriaceae bacterium | reverse complement strand
CGAATTCGCGACTGCACAAAAATTACCCGGGGTAGATCCCAGCCCGGCCGATATTTCTATTTTCAGACCGGATGGCCGGGGAACAACACCCGTTGCTAAAGTGGTTTACGGCCGGCCAATGAAAAAAGGCCGCACCATGCTGGGTGGCACCGAAGCCTATGGAAAAGTATGGCGTTTGGGTGCCAACGAGACCACCGAAATAAAATTATACAAGGATGTTACTTTTGGCGACAAAACTGTTAAGGCCGGTACCTACTCCCTGTACGCTATTCCTGATAAAACTGAGTGGACACTGATTTTTAATTCCAAATTAGACACCTGGGGTGCGTACGAGTATGATGAATCAAAAGACGTAGCCCGTGTAAAGGTGGCCGCTGGAAAATCTGATAGCGAAGTGGAAGCATTTACCATCACGTTTGACGGGAAAGAGGCTAACGCTTCCATGGTAATTGCCTGGGAAAATACTATGGTAAAAGTTCCCTTAAAGTATTAATCATATACATGCCATTACAAAGAGCCAGAGTAATTCTCTGGCTTTTTTATTTTTAAAAAATTAAGGTAGCTTGAAAACACGATGCATTTACTTGGACGATCGGATCGCGTTGATTTACCCGGGCTAGGCCTTACGGATATACATGCCAAAATTGATACAGGTGCCTACAATTGCAGCTTACATTGCAGCCGGGCCGAGATTGTTGACGGCAAGCTTGAGTTTGTGCTACTTGACGAAGAACATCCTGAGTTTACAGGCATGAAATTCACGTTTAAAAAGTTTGATCGGAGAGAAATAAAAAATTCGTTTGGCGAAGCCGAACTTCGTTATGTTATCAAAACATCAATTAAAATTTACGATCACGTAATAAAAGCCGAATTTTCCCTTAGCAATCGCGGAAACCTGCGATTTCCGGTGTTGTTGGGCCGTAAGATTCTGCGCAAGCGCTTTTTAATTGACGTGACTAAAAAAGATTTATCTTTCGAGCACAAAAAACTCAGGGCATGAATATTGGCATTCTTTCACGAGATCCCAGATTGTACTCCACCAAAAGGTTGAAAGAGGCGGGTGAAAAGCGTGGACACAAGGTCGAAATAATCGATCACATGAAATGTGTTCTTTTGATTGAAAAGAAAAATCCAATGGTTTGGTATAACGGGCGCAGGTTGGATTATTTCGATGCTATTATTCCACGCATTGGGGCATCGGTAACTTTCTATGGGGCTGCTGTAGTTCGTCAATTTGAAATGATGAAAGTTTTTACAGCAATTGAATCACAAGCCTTGATTCGATCGCGCGATAAATTGCGCAGTCTTCAAATTCTTTCGCGGGCCGGCCTGGATTTACCCAAAACGATATTCATGGATTACTCCAGAGATACCGAGGGAGTAATTGAGGCTGTTGGGGGCGCGCCAGTAGTAATCAAGTTATTAGAAGGCACGCAAGGGTTGGGGGTGGTTTTGGCTGAAAATAAAAAAGCAGCTCAATCGGTTATTGAAGCTTTTCACGGAGTGAAAACCCGAATCATTGTGCAGGAATTTGTGAAAGAAGCAAAAGGCGCAGACATCCGCGCGTTTATAGTTAACGGAGAAGTGGTGGGAGCCATTAAAAGACAAGCAACCCGCGAAGGGGAATTCAGGTCGAACCTGCATCGGGGTGGAGTTGCCTCCGTTGTTAAACTCGATCGGCACGAAAAGCACACGGCCATCGAGGCTGCAAAAAAAATGGGACTGGGTGTAGCCGGTGTAGATATGTTGCCTTCCAAACGCGGACCTCTAATCATTGAAGTTAATTCATCACCCGGATTGGAAGGCATTGAGGGAGCGACTAAATTGGACATTGCCTCCAAGATTTATGAATACCTGGAGCAGCACGCTGGCAAGAAAAAAATCCAGAAGGACAAGATTAATGCTTAAAGCACATAGTCATTTGTTCAAAAGTGATTTTCTCAAACCTACTAGAACCCATTTCAAAAATACTATAGCTTCGGGGCGGAATTTCTGGTAAGAAGCGCTGAACTTGGGGATTGCGGGTCGCTGCCCGCAATGACAAAATATTTTTGAGTTGGGATCTAACGATTCTAAAGACTAGACCAGAAGACTACAGATTACTCTATGAAAGATCTTACTATCGCATCCCAAATAATTCGTCCGGGAGAATCTATTGAAATCAATATCAACATCGCACGACTTCCGTCCCGCACACTTATTGACACACCCATTTATGTATATAGGGGATTAGAGGATGGACCGGTGCTCTCCCTTACAGCTGGCATGCATGGCGATGAAATAAATGGAATGGAAATAGTAAGACGCATATTGGATAATGGATACCATAAGGTTAAGCGCGGCACTGTACTATGTATGCCCATCATTAATATGTATGGCTTTTTAAATTATTCGCGCGAAGTGCCCGATGGGAAAGATATCAATCGATCCTTTCCGGGAAGCAAAGGCGGTTCGCTCGCCTCGCGGGTAGCCTGGCATATTACGCATGAAGTTATTCCCTTTATTGATTATGGAATTGATTTTCACACAGGTGGCGCCATGCGAACAAATTATCCGCAAGTGCGATGTGTCATGCAGGATAAAAAAAACGCGGAACTGGCGTTGGCTTTTCACGCCCCCTTTACAATCGATTCCCCCTTTCGGCCGCATTCCCTCCGGCAAACTGCCGCTAAACACGAAAAGAATATTATAGTCTATGAAGGAGGTGAATCTATCCGGTACGATCAGCAAGCCATTGAAGAGGGTGTAAACGGTACGCTTCGTTTGATGAAACATTTAAAGATGATTGATGAAGCTCCCACACCCACTTCCAATAACAAAATCATTTGGAGTTCATCGTGGATACGTGCAAAGTATGCCGGGCTTTTTCAACCCGTTATTCAGTCAGGTGAGTTTGTAAACAAAAATCAGGTGATCGGTGCCATCACCGATCCCTTCGGAGCTTTTAAAGAAACGGTTAAGTCTCCCGCCTCGGGGTATGTGGTGGGCCTCAACAATAATCCGGTTGCCAATGCGGGCGATGCACTGGTGCACTTAGGTTATGACGATGTTTGTAAGATTGATGGAAGTGGAGATGAATGATCTGCCATTATAAGCAGAGTCCATGTTCAACTTAGAAATCCGGACACGGAATCATCAGCTTATCTTTGGCCGGCTTCCGCGGATTGCGCGTTGACCACGAGTAAACCAAACTGAATTCATGTGCACCGCCACTGCTTGCCCCTAATTGTGAAATCGTATAGTCATAGCTATATCCAATGTTCAAAATATCTTTTTGTCCTCTCTTGGTAAGGCCAATTAATAAAACAGCCGATTCGTTATTCGTAAAACCATTCACAGATTTAAAAGGAACTCCCCGATACCAGGTACCAATGATAATCGGATCAAAAGTAAAATAGAAACCTACGTCCATCTGATCGAACTCGCCCTGATGACGGTATTGTATGGCGGGAGCGATACTGCGTTCGCGTGGCCGGGTATAAAACCCATCCCCCATCTCGCCCGGCTTAAAATAAAATTTAAATCCCGCATGCCCCGAAAGTTTCATGGGCAACCGGCTCTCCTCCCCGATAAGGGATTGATTAGGTTGTGTTAAGTGGTGGGCCGCAAATCCTAACCAGGCATTTTTACTATAAAATAATCCGCCTGCAGAAATATCCGGAAAGAATTTTGATTCCCCTGTGTTTAACGCTTCCGCGGATTGCGGACTAATAATATCTCCGGTTAGGGGATCAAACTGATCTCCAAAGGTTAGTTTATCAAAATTAATCGAACGATTATAAATAGCCGCCTGAAATCCAGGTCTAAAAGAAATACCTTCCGTGAGACGGAGATCATAAGAATATTGAAATGCCAGACTAATGGATTGAAGTCCTAAAATCCCCTCCTTGTCGCGTGTCATTAACACACCAACCCCGCTATTTTTATCTTCAATGTAGGTATCGTAAAATGCCGAAATGGTATTAAAGTTTGCATCGATGGCCGGCCATTGGTTTCTATAATTGATACCAATACGATTTTGACCTGTTGCACCGGCAAAAGCTGGATTCAAATAAAGCGGGGCAGCATAAAATTGTGAATACTGTGGGTCTTGTGCAGTTACCGAACCCACCTGAAACCAGATACATACATTAACAAAAAGGAGAATTCGCTGCATTAAGTATTGTTTATAGCACGCTCAATCAAAGCAAATTAAATTCTTTCATAACATTAAAAAAAACATTTGCCGACAAATAGGGGGCTTTCGTCTGCATAACGATATTTTCGATCAAATTGTATTACTTTAGTGTTATTTGACGTTTTAATTTCACTATGAAATCAAGATCAACAAAGTCAAACGTATGAGCGGGGCCGGAGGGAATCAATTTCAAAGAGAATTAAGGATCGGGGCACTTGCCATTCTATTCATTGCCTTGTCCGCAACAATTTTCGCGCAGGATCTTTCGCAGCATAACTGGTATTTTGGAAGCACTACAAGTGGAATCCGCTTCAACCGGGGAACAAACGTTGCGCAATCAGTAAACAATCAGTCCCTGCCTTTTGCCCGTGGCGGTTCGGCAGTAGCCACCGATCCGGCAACGGCCAATCTGCTCTTCTATACAGATGGCGTGCAGGTCTATGATGCTTGTCACCTTGCCATGCCAAATGGAAATGGACTTAGTGGACAACCCGATGCAAATCAGCCCGCAGCGATTTCACCCATGCCCGGACAAACCAATCGGTGGTATATTTTTACCAACTCAGCAAACTTTACAACAGGGGGTGTAATCAGCCAAAGCGAAGTTGACTTGAATCAATTTGGCAATGCTGTATTCCCCGCGCCTGCCTTGGGTGTGGTAGTCACAAAAAACATTGCCGTTCCCGGATTGGTAAACCGATCGGAAGGAATGATTGTTGTACCCCACGCAAATCAAACCGATTTCTGGCTTATCTCGCATCAGAATGGTACACAAAGCTATGCGGCAACTTTAATTAACGCGGCCGCGGCATTCCCAAGTATTGTTTCATCGGGAGTCGGGCTTCCGATTTCGGTTGCAAACTTTTCGTATTACGCACCTACCGGCAAACTTGCAGTATCCCCACAAAATCCGAGCACCGATGCAATGATCCTGAATTTTGATAACGCCACCGGTTTAATCACATCCGACCGTTTCATTTTCAATTCGGCCACAGCCGCTACAAACAGTCAATCCATTTATGATATTGAGTGGGATTCGAAAGGGCAATATTTATATCTTTCGCGGCATGGAGATGCAGGGATCCCTGCCAATGTCTTTCAATACGATTATCAAAATCCATCTATAACACTGGCTCCGGTAGCCACCGCACCCATCTTTAGAAGTTATGGATTACAAGCTGCTCCCGATAGCGCCATCTACCATTTATACCAGGCTGTTTCCGGTGGACCGTTTTTGTTGGGCAAGTTTACCAATACCGATACCACTTCGAATCTGGTTGTAAATACCCAATCTCTTTTTACAGCCACCGATTTTTCGGGCACACAATTTCCTGCATTTAAACCTCAGGACAGTGTGGTGATGACGGTGAGTTTTACAGTTCGTGGAACATGCCAGAACTCACCTACCAGTTTTTTCCCAAGTGTGGCACCTAATGCCGATAGTTTACGATGGAACTTTGGCGATGGAGTAGGCACCTCAGGAAGTTGGAGTCCAATATATACTTACACCAATGCAGGAAGTTTTAATGTTACACTCAATGCTTTCTATCGTGGCCAAACTCATACAACTACATTACCGGTTACCATTAATCCCTTTGCCTTGCAACTTCAATTGGTACAGGACACTACTGCCTGCCGCGATGAATTTCCTCCTCCTCGTGGCACCTCCAGCCCTACACAGTTTTCGGTTAAAGTAACTATTCAAGGCGGTACCCCCGCTTCCATTGTCTGGTCAAATGGTGACTTAGGTGATACACTTACGCCCGACTCGGCCGGCTACTATTATGTTGTTGTTACCGATGCCAGCGGGTGTTCCGCCTATGCCGGTGTTAATGTGAAAGAATATGGATTGCAAGATCAACGATTTAATATTTGGCATTTTGGAAATAAAGCCGGTATTGATTTCAACGAGCAACCACCCGTGCCGCTGGATAACAGCGCGATGGATGCCCCGGAAGGTTGCGCCATTGTTTGCGATCGGAATGGCGATGTGATTTTCTATACCGATGGTGATAAAGTGTATGATCAAACCGATACAGAGATTGACTCGAGTATTGGAGGCGATCCTGCATCTTCACAATCTTCCATTATTGTTCCGGTGCCCGGAGATGAAACGCTCTACTACATTTTTACAACGCAAGCCATCAGTGGCACTTCCTTGTTTGAATTGCGCTATTCTCTTTTTGATTTGAAATTAAACTCTGGCACAGGGGCCCTTCTGGAAAAAAATATTTTGCTTTTTTCAAAAAGCACGGAGCGGGTAACTTCAAACGGACGCTGGTTAATTGTTCATGAATATGGGAACAACGTGTTTCGCTCGTATCCCATCACCCAGCAAGGCATAGGGCAACCTGTATATTCCGAAGCCGGATCGGATCACACCTTTAAGGCCCAGCAAAATGGCGAAGGGTACATGAAGATCGGACCCAGAAATAATGTGGCCGTTGCTTTATCAACACCGGGCACCAGCAATCTGGTTGAGTTATTTACGCTGAACGATAGCACAGGGCGTTTGGATAATTACCGAAAAATAGATTTGAATGAACCCAATGGACAGGTATATGGCATTGAATTTTCGCCTGGCGGAAATAAAGTATTTGCAACCGTGAAGGGCTCTCCTTCCCCATCCCTGGTATTTGAATATTTCCTGGATTCGTTGGAACGTCCTTTCTTCAAGCAACGGATTCAACAGTCTGTTGAGTTGGGCGCATTACAATTAGGACCCGATGGCCAGATTTATACGGCCATCAACGGAAGCGGAACTTTGGGAACTATTCAGGCTGTGGATGACACTACTCAACTTTCGGTTTACAATCCGGCCGGGTTTGCTTTATTGCCTGCAACCAACAGCCGATTAGGGTTGCCTAATTTTGTTCAGATTCAGAGCAATGCCTTTGGGGGGCCGGGTTTTGAATTTACGGGTATCTGCTTTGGTGACTCAACAAGATTTGCGGGTACGGCCACGGATGCCATTGACAATTTTCAATGGTTCTTTGGCGATGGAGGCAGCAGCACCGAGGCCTCTCCGGTTCATTTATATGCCGCACCGGGTTTATATACTGTTTCTATGCGCTTAACCAATCGTTGCAGTCTCGATACCACCATCATAAAACAAGTTCGGGTATTCAGTCCACCGCCTCCCCCCACACTCCCGGGTGCAGCCGTGTTGTGTACAGGACCTGTAACGCTTGATGCAAACTCGGGCAATATTCCCGGGCTTACTTATTTATGGTCGAGTGGGGAAACAACCCAAACAATTACTGTCAGTGAGCAGGCATTTGTATCCGTTACCAATACCGATACCAATGGATGTTTCTCATTCGCGCAGAGCATTGTTGCTGACAACCGACCCCAGGTTGATCTTGGGCCCGACCTGACAATCTGTGAAGACAATGCAACGCCAACCTTAAATGCGCAAAACCCGGGCATGACGATTCTCTGGAAGATTGATGGCGTTAATGCGAGCACTATTCAAACACAAGCAGTTGATACTTCGTTGCCGGGGGTATTCACCTACGAAGTTACCGTTACAGATCCGGTAACAACCTGTACTATTACCGATGATAAAGTGTACACGATTAATGTATCGCCCTCTTTTGCACTAAGTGGAATAGACCCAGTGGGATGCGGAACGGCTACCGGCTCTATCACGCTGCAATTGAACACCTCGGCACCGCCCGCAGGACCGTATTCTTATTTCCTTACCGGACCTTTTAGTTTTAATCAGCAAGGTATCGACCAACTGGCACCTTCAACGATTGGACCGATTGGCGGACAACGGGCAGGTACTTTTTCGGCAATTGTAACCGATCAGATTTCCGGGTGTACTCTCTCAAATTCCTTTGGATTATCGGATGCAACCTTTACAGCATCGGCTGTTGCTCAGCCACCTAATTGCGACCCGGTAACCGTACGCGTTACTACCGTGGGTGGATTTGCGCTTCCTTTACAATATACTGTTACCAATAATGGAACCGGTCAGGTTATTGGACCTGTTGTTGGTCAACCTGCCATATTTGATATTGTGCCCGGGTTACCTGCAGGAACCTATACCATCGAAGTTCGGGACAATACCGGATGTATTTTTAACATCAACAATTTTGCTGTAACACCGGCCGCGCCCATCAACATTTCAATCGCACCCGATTTGTGTGTGGCAACGCCTACCCTTACCGCATCCGGTGGAACCACCTACAGTTGGTCTACGAATGTACCGGGAAGCATTGTAGGTCCGACCAACGGACCCACGATACAATTATTACCCGGGGTTGGCTTTGTTGCTTATACAGTTAGCGCTACCGGTGCCGGATGCCCGGCAGTACAAACCATTCTCGTAAATGTGCCGGGAGTTATCGCTCCCACTTTTACACAATCCGATGCATGTGCCGATCAGGTTATTCTTTCTGCACAGCCCATCGGAAATTTTACCTACCGCTGGTTTAGAAACGGCACCTTACAAGGTCTGGGTCAGCAAATTGCCATTACAACCTTAGACAACGGAGCCTCCTATGAAGTAGAAGTGGTGAGCACATTAAATGGATGTATTGTTCGTTCGGCCCCGAAAACCGTAGAGGTTACCGGGCTGGTTACGGCTGCAGTAACCGGTACACCGGCCTGCGATGATGACAAGCCTTTTACGCTTACTGCTACCACCAATGCTGTGGGGGTAACATTCACCTGGTTTAGAGATAATGTTCTCATCAGCGGAGCCGCCACGGCTACCATCAATCAAACCGAAGCGGGTATTTATCGCGTTGATGTTAGCAAAGGAAGCTGCACTACACCTGCACAGATTCAGGTTATAAAGGCGCCATTGCCCATGGGCGAATTACCCAACCGGGTAATCATTTGCAATGATCCGGATAACAACGATCCTACTACCGCCAGTGTCGATTTAGATCCGGGTAATTTCACCTCTTACAACTGGTTCAAAAACAACCTGACCTTAAATTACACGCAGCGGGTACTCACTGCCGATAGCGAAGGTCTTTACGAAGTAGACATTACAAATTCTTTCGGGTGTGTTTCGCGCGATCAAACCGAGGTAGATAATAATTGTGTACCTAAAATTGTTGCCCCCACCGCGTTCAGGCCCACGAGTTCAGTGTCTACCAACACCGACTTCTTTGTTTACTCCTATTTTATTACTGACAACTTCCAGATTTTCATTTACAATCGCTGGGGCGAATTGGTTTTTGAATCGAAGGATAGATATTTTAAATGGAACGGGGGATACAACAACAACCTCAGCCGACCTTTGCCCGGAGGAACGTACGCGTATGTGGTTAAATACGTGAGTTCGTTCAAACCCGATAAAGGAATACAGGAACAACGTGGTGGCGTGGCGCTGCTTCGGTAAGGGAGCCAAAAGTTTATTTTCTTAGCTCCTTTTCGTATCTATGTACTACCAATACAATCATGAACCATTTATCATACTACTATGAAGACATTTATATTTATTGCAGCCGTTTCCCTTCTCACTTTCTCCTATACAACCAGCAGTGCGCAGATATTAAATACCTCGCTTACCATAACGGTACGCGATGAAGTAGGCAATACGGTAAGCGGGGCCGAGGTGAAACTTTTTGAAAACGAACAAGACTACTTAAAAGAAGAAAACATAGTTGCCGAAGGAATCTCGGATGACAAAGGACAGGTTAAACTTAAAAAAATGAAAGCCATTTCATTTTATGTGATCGCACGAAAAGATGACAAAGACAACTCGGGGGGCGGTGAGATTATTGGTAAACTTGAAGAGGGGCGATTCAATAAGGTTACCATTGTTATTCAATAAACACGAATGAATCGTGCGTGGTTAGTCCGTTTCTTTTCGGACTATCAATCCGGCTATGCCGAGGAAGCCGGGTTTGTTCCGCGCTTTCTTGAATTACTGAAACACATTGATTGTTTTGAACGCACCCATTTGCCGGGGCATATCACCGGTTCGGCCTGGATTGTGGACCCTTCGCACACACAAACATTGCTCGTGCACCATGCTAAATTAAACAAGTGGGTGCAACCGGGCGGCCATGCGGATGGAGACGAAAATATTCTACAGGTTGCCATACGGGAAGCCGAAGAAGAAACGGGGTTGAAAAAATTAATAGTAGTGAATGAAAAACCCTTCGATGTAGACATTCATCTTATTCCAAAGCGGGCAGATTTTCCCGAACACTTTCACTTTGATATCCGGTTTCTCTTAGAAGCCATGCTGGAAGAAAAAATTATTATGAGTGACGAATCGCACGATGTGAAATGGATTCCCTTAAAATCACTCGAGGAGTATACCCAGGAGCGATCAGTACTCCGGATGAAAATCAAATTATTTGGAGCCCACCAGCAATAGGCCGAAAGCGATTACCAGAATCCAAAACTTATAGGCCACCAGCACCGGAATAATCACAAATTTCAATTCCATTAAAACGGCCAGCAATACCAGAATTACGGCAATGGCTTTTAAAATCGAACGGGTTTTATTACTCATAGTACATTGAATTGTATGCAACATACAGTCTTTCTTCTTTTAACACAATAACCTTTTGCTCGCTGAAATTGTGCATTCACAATAATTGAGATTAGTTTAGCTTTGCTCTCGCATGTCGGAAATCGGAAAAAATCTTACCAGAGCAAAGGAATTACTGGATCAGGGCGACCTGGTAGCCATTCCAACGGAGACCGTTTACGGACTTGCAGGGAACGCTCTTGATTCAACGGCCGTGGTGAAAATTTTTCAAACTAAAAACCGACCCCAGTTTGATCCATTAATTGTACACGTAGCCAATATGGCTCAGGCCAAAAGCCTTGTTGAGTCTTTCCCCCCCAAGGCTGAAAAACTGGCTTTAAAATTTTGGCCCGGTCCGCTTACACTGCTCTTAAAAAAGAAAAACATAATTCCCGATCTTGTTACCTCAGGAATGGATACGGTTGGTATCCGATGTCCAGATCACAGTCTGACACAATCACTCTTACAATCTTTATCCTTTCCGTTGGCCGCACCCAGCGCCAATCCGTTTGGCTATGTTAGTCCAACACGACCCGACCACGTGAATGATCAGTTAGGAGATCAAATAAAATATATTCTTGATGGCGGTGAATGCAGGGTGGGCCTCGAATCGACCATTGCAGGTTTTGAAAATGAACGCGTTGTAATCTATCGGTTAGGGGGTTTGCGTATTGAAGATATAGAATCGGAAATCGGAAAGGTGGAAGTTCAATTGAACAGCTCTTCCAACCCAAAAGCGCCCGGCCAGTTAAAAAGTCATTATGCGCCCCTCAAAAAAGTCAAAATCGGAAACCTACCGGAATTGATTAATCAAAATGCGCATCTAAAACCCGGCCTGCTGACGTTTCAAAAAAAAATCAGGCACGTAGATCCAAAAAATCAAATCGTTTTGTCTGAATCAGGAAATGTAGAAGAAGCGGCCCAGAATTTTTTTGCCGCCCTGCGCGAACTCGATAAAAAAGAAATCGATGTGATTCTAGCCGAACTTCTCCCCGAAAATGGATTGGGCAAAGCAATTAATGACCGCTTGCGCAGAGCCTCGGCAGATTAAAAAATAGTAGAGAATATTTTTATCGAAATCGTTTCCATTTAATATCTTATTTGGATATTTCACAAATCAATCCGTGGAGTATCTGAAATTATTAGAGACTTATTAGAAACATGACAAAAAGAATTCTTGTACTTACCGGGGGTGGCGACTCGCCCGGCCTCAACGCGGTTATTCGTGGAATTTGTAAAGGCGCTCGAAAACAAAGCCGCGCTGCAAAAAATGAAGTCTGGGAAGTTTACGGCAGCATCGAGGCTTTTAATGGAGTGTTAAACGAGCCTCAGGAAATTATTAAACTCACCAGTAAGCTTACTGCAGGAATTCATGTGAAAGGGGGAACCATTTTAAAAACAACCAACAAAGGGAACCCCATAAAATTTCCATATCCACAACCTAACGGAACCATCCGGTTTGTAGATCGTACCGATGAACTGGTAAGCAAACTCCGGCTATTAAATTTCGATGCGATTATAAATATCGGTGGAGACGGTTCGCAAAAAATTTCCAAAGCCCTTTTTGATAAAGGAATGCCTATGATTGGTGTTCCCAAAACCATCGATAACGATCTTTCGGCTACCGACCTCACGTTTGGTTTTCAAACCGCTGTACAAATAGCTACCGACAGTTTTGATAAATTAGTAACCACGGCAGAAAGTCATCATCGGGTAATGATTATGGAGGTAATGGGCCGCGATGCCGGCTGGATTGCCTTGCACACCGCCATTGCGGGCGGTGCCGAAATTTGTCTGATCCCTGAAATACCATACGACATCAACAAACTGGTGAAGCGCATAAGCTTACGGTATAAAAAAGGGCGCGGCTTTGCCAACATCGTGATTGCGGAAGGCGCCAAATCAAAATCCGGAACGATTACTTCTACAGTGGGTGAAAAAGGCTCTGAGCATGTTCGGCTTGGCGGTGTTGCGTACCAACTTTCCAAACAACTAAAAGAAGCAGGTTGCCCGGCAGAAATTCGCGAGACAGTTTTAGGCCATGTGCAACGAGGCGGAACACCCATTGCTTTTGATCGGGTGCTGGCATCGCTGTTTGGAATAAAAGCTTTTGAACTCGCGCTGGAAAAGAAATTTGGCAATATGGTTGCCTTTAAAAACAATACGATAACACACGTTTCGCTGGAAGAAGCAACAAAAGAGTATAATACTTTAAAACATGATT